>CAWUIT010000135.1:0-7402 GCA_963922345.1 uncultured Dokdonia sp.
AAAACAGGCACGCCACCTAGAGTTGATGGAAGATCGTTAGATTTTTCAAAGATGACCATACAACCAGGGGATGAGGTTCCTGAAAAATTTAGTTTTAGTGATGTTACAAAGCCCCTCACAGAGCAGCGTCCTTGCCATATGAGTTATACTTCACCTGAAGTACACGATCTACTTCGTGAGGGATTTGATAGATCGCCTATGTTTAATGGCAGAATCAAATCACTGGGACCAAGATATTGTCCTTCCATAGAAGATAAAATTAATCGCTTTGCAGACAAGGATAGACATCAACTATTTGTAGAACCTGAGGGTTGGGATACTTGCGAGATTTATGTAAATGGATTCTCAACAAGCCTACCAGAGGATGTTCAATTTAAAGCATTACGTTCTGTAGCAGGTTTTGAAAATGTGAAATTTTTCCGTCCTGGTTATGCAATTGAATATGATTATTTCCCACCAACGCAGCTCAAGCATACTTTAGAAACAAAATTAGTTTCTGGGTTATACTTTGCAGGTCAAATTAATGGGACCACGGGTTATGAGGAGGCAGCATCACAAGGCTTGATGGCGGGAATGAACGCCCATTTAAGAGTAAAGGAAAAGGATCCTTTTATGCTCAAGCGTGATGAGGCATATATAGGCGTTTTAATAGATGATTTAATTACAAAAGGAACGGAAGAGCCTTATAGAATGTTTACTTCTAGAGCAGAGTATAGAACCCTTTTAAGACAGGATAACGCAGATGAGCGATTAACCCCTGTGTCTAATAGATTAGGTCTAGCATCAGATAAGCGTCTCTCTCAAATGGAAAAAAAACGCGAACAGTCAGATAGTCTGGTGCGCTTTTTTGAAGATACGAGCATATTGCCGGAAGAGGTAAATCCGATACTTGAAGAGAGAGGATCATCACCTATGAAACAGTCGGATAAAATGTTTAAGGTGTTTTCAAGACCTCAAATTCACCTTGGAGATATAAAAAAGTTTGAGAAAGTGGCAGCATATATAGATGAACATAAACTTGAAAGAGATGTTTTAGAGCAGGCAGAAATCAAGGTTAAATATGCTGGTTATATTGAAAAGGAAAAAGCAAATGCAGATAAGTTACAGCGTCTAGAAAACATTAAAATTCCTGACAATTTTGACTATACGAAGCTTAAGTCTCTATCATATGAGGCGCGTGAAAAACTATCAAAAATAAGGCCTGTTACGATATCCCAGGCATCACGCGTAAGTGGCGTTTCTCCATCAGATATAAGCGTTATGCTAGTTTATATGGGTAGGTAAAAACTATCGTTCCACGTGAAACAATTTATAAAACATTCTTGGCTTTTGATTTTATGCGTAAGCAATTGATAGTTACAGATCATTCAGTAAGTGGTGAAAAGTTTACCCTAAACTATGATGAGAAGTATCATATGTATGTTACAGAACCAAAACCAGCCTTGGAAAAACTTGGCGCTTATTATGAAAGCGAAGATTATATTTCCCATACTGATAAGAATCGATCTCTTTTTGAACTAGCTTATCAAACAGTAAAGCGAATTACGCTTTCGCGAAAGCGAAAATTACTGCGCAAATATTTGCCAAATAAAGGAAGTGTTTTAGACATTGGGGCTGGAACGGGCGATTTTCTTAAAGACCTGAAAGCAAAAAATTGGATTACAAAAGGGGTCGAACCTAATCTTAAAGCAAGACAGTTAGCAGAGAAAAAGGGTTTAGAGATATATGCATCTCTAGATGATGTAGAAGGGGAGAAGTTTGATGTAATAACTATGTGGCACGTTCTAGAACATGTTTATGATCTTGAACAACAAATGTTGTTTTTAAAAAAGCACCTAGATCAAAATGGAACTCTTTTTATCGCGGTGCCGAATTTTAAATCTTATGACGCAAAATATTATGATACGTTTTGGGCAGCGTTTGATGTACCCAGACATTTGTATCATTTTTCACAACAAGCAATAGAATTACTTTTCTTAGAAAAAGACTTGAAGATTGTAGAAACCTACCCATTAAAATTTGATGCATATTATGTTAGTCTGCTTTCTGAAAAATACAAAAGAGGAAAAATAAATATTCTGAGCGCGATGCGTCAAGGATATACATCAAATAGAAAAGCTGCTAATTCTGGTGAATACTCGTCCCTTATTTATGTAATTAAGCATAATTAGCCTATTTAAAACCTTTATGGCTACTTCAAAGGCTTTGGTGTGTCCTATAGCTTAAAAACATCATAGAGCGTCTTATTTCAAGCGATTTTTCATAATTATAGTTTATCATTACTTTGTAAGCTAAAGATTTTGCTTATTGTGTATTTGATGTAGAAACTTTGTCTCTATTTCCTGTCAATTCAACTTATTTAGTAATCTTATTCTAAGATTCTCCCTATTTTCGCATTTCAAAATAATATTAGGAAATGAAAAAAATTGGATTACTTATAGGTTTCGCTGTGCTAGCGATATCTTGTCAAACTGAAAAGACTGGTTACGTAGATACAGAAGAGCTTCTTACAGAATATGCAGAGCTTAAAGATGCAAAAGAGCGATTTACTGCCCAAAATGAGTCGATAATGGGCGAATTAGAAGTGAAAATTAAGGCATATCAAATAAAAGAGGATCTTTTTAGAAAAAATGGTCCTTCTATGAGCCGAGCTAAGCAGGAAGAGCGCTATAATGAGTTAGGTGCTGAGGCCCAGCAATTACAGCAAGAGCGTCAAGCTAAAGTTGGAAAGCTTCAAGTAGAGAGCCAGAAAGTAATAGACTCACTTATCACTAAAGTGAAAAATAAAGTAAAAGCCTACGGTGAGGCTAATGGATACTCTTACATTTATGGATCTAACGATGCCGGTAGTGTTCTTTACGGTAAGGATGAGCTTAATCTTACAGAAGAAATACTTAAAGAGATGAATGATGCGTATGCTCTTAAGGAGTAATTGTTAGTATATACAATTTTAAAAAGGCGATGGGAAACCATCGCCTTTTTCTATTTATTCGGATTAGAAAATTTTGATCTCTATGAGTTTTTCAATCTAGATAGACACCATAAGCGAGGCTAAATAAATATTTAGATTAAACTAAACATTGTACTTATATGTTAATTCTATTGACTTTTACGATGTAATAACCTCGTGAGTTTTATGGATAGATCTGTTAAAATGATTTTTGCATTGCCATTGCGTTCGATGTGATATGATGCGTCTTCAATCGCAGTAACTATTGAATTGATGTTATTGTTATGAACAAAAGGCGCAAATTTTGCTAAGTCAAAGTTTGTTTCTGGCTGCATAAATACAAGATCATCTATCTTATAATTTTTGAGTAATGCTTGGCGAAAAAATTGTACACAATAATTTAAAAAACTCTTTTGAGTTTCTCTACCCGATTTGGCTATTACGGTACTCCATTCTATAAGTCCTAGTACGGCTTCTTTTTTCCCTTTTGCTTGGAAGGCAGTGCGTACCCATGTTATAAACCATTTTTCAAATTGTATGTCATCACCATCGTGCTGGAGTAAGTGAATCGCCTTTTGGTAATCTCCTTGGGCTTGATGGGCAATTTTATTAGCCTCAGCTTCTGTGGCTTGGTGTTTCACAATTAGAGCCTCGGCTATTTGCGGCTCGCTTAAGCGTGGAAAATGCAAGATCTGGCATCGAGATTTTATTGTATCAATAATGTTATCCTCATTTTCAGCAATGAGAATAAACAGTGTCTTTGCTGGAGGTTCTTCTAAAAGTTTGAGCAATTTATTAGAAGCAGCGGTATTCATTTTATCAACTGCCCAAATGATCATTACTTTATAACCACCTTCATACGCCTTAAGAGAAAGAGATTTATTTATCTCTGCAGCCTCATCAACTCCTATTTGACCTTGTTTTTTTTCTATATCAATGTGTTGGTGCCACTCATAAAGATCTCCGTAGGGGTTATTTTTAATAAAACTGCGCCATTCTATCATAAAGTGATTAGAAACGGGGTGACTTTTTACTGAGCCATTGGTAGCAACAGGAAAAGCAAAATGTAAATCGGGATGAGAGAGGTTTTCAAACTTTAAATTGCAGGAGGGTGAACCTCCTTCATTTTCGCCTTGAGCGTTTCCACATAAAATGTATTGAGCATAAGCGATCGCCATAGGTAACACCCCTGTTCCAGAAAGACCAATAAAGAGTTGTGCATGTGCAATGCGACCCGCATCTACACTAGTTGTGAGATGGTTTTTTATAAAATCTTGACCGATAACGTTTGAAAACAACATAAGGCCAAATATAAAAGAATCGCCACGTTTATTATCCAAGGTATCTATTATATTTGTCTGTAAAACCAAAGCAAATGAAGACCGTAGAAGACTTTAATTTTGAAAATAAAAAAGCACTCATTCGTGTAGATTTTAACGTGCCACTTGATGAGAATGGTAACATTACAGATACTACAAGAATCGAAGCGGCAAAACCTACAATTTTAAAGGTTCTAGAAGATGGAGGGGCAGCTATTTTAATGTCTCACTTAGGAAGACCAAAAAATAATGAGCCAGAGTTCTCATTGTCTCAGATCTGTAGTAAGGTCTCAGAAATTATTGGGGTAGAGGTTAATTTTGTAAAAGATTGTGTAGGCAATACAGCAAAAGCTGCAGCCAGTGATCTTGAAATGGGTAAACTTCTACTATTAGAAAACCTGAGATATCACCCAGAGGAAACCTCGGGAGATCAAGAATTTGCACAACAGCTAAGCGAGCTAGGCGATATTTATATTAATGACGCCTTTGGCACGGCACACAGAGCACACGCCTCGACAACAATTATTGCGCAGTTTTTTCCTAACGCTAAATGCTTTGGGTATTTACTAGCTAAAGAAATTGAGAGCCTAGATAAAGTGTTAAACAATAGCGAGAAGCCAGTTCTAGCAATACTGGGAGGCTCAAAGGTTTCGTCTAAGATCACGGTGATCGAAAATATACTCGATAAGGTAGATGAGATGATCATAGGTGGTGGTATGGCCTTTACATTTATCAAGGCGCAAGGAGGTCACATAGGAGATTCTATTTGTGAAGATGATAAAATGGATCTTGCCTTGGATATATTAAAACAAGCTAAAGAGAAAAATGTACAGATACACCTCCCTATAGATGTAATCGCTGCAGATGATTTCTCAAATGATGCAAACACAAAAGTTTCTGATATCGACGCGATTGAAGAGGGATGGCAAGGCCTGGACGCAGGTCCAAAATCAAGAGAAAACTTTGATGCTGTGGCAAAGCGGGCAAAAACTATTTTATGGAACGGTCCTTTAGGTGTTTTTGAGATGGAAACATTTGCAAATGGAACCATTGCACTAGGACATAGCATTGCGGCTGCTACTAGTGAAGGCGCTTTCTCCCTAGTAGGTGGAGGAGATAGTGTAGCTGCAGTAAAGCAATTTGGCTTCGATACAAAAGTAAGCTATGTATCTACTGGCGGTGGAGCGATGCTAGAAATGCTCGAGGGAAAGACCCTTCCTGGTATTGCGGCAATTAAAGAATAGAAAATAGAATATAATTGATAAGAAAACCACCTTAATAGGTGGTTTTTTAGCTTATCAAAGCTTTTATGTTCAGATAGAGGGGTTGTTAAGCAATAGCCCAGAAATGTAATAGAATTCAACTTTTTTAAACCATACGATTTTCTCGTATCTTTCGTTTCTTGACTATGAATGTGATGCACACCTATAATAAAAGTATTTTAGTAATTCTCTTAGTGTTTTTTTGCGCTTTCGCGAAAGCGCAAGACACCTTATCATACGCCTCCTACAAACAAAAAAATCCAGTGAGCGTTGAAAATGAGAAGCCTAAATTAAAACGTGATACCATCACAATAGTAGATTCTATTTTTACCAATGTTGTTTCACAAGATCTACCCACAACCGTTCTTGAAACGAAAGTCAAAGATTCTATAGTTTTTAATCTTCCAGACGAGCCTCAAGCCGCTCTTATAGATATGCGCTGGCGTAAAGAGCTTGCAAGAATGGACCTTTACGATTCTATAGTCGCTATGAGAGAAGCGCAGTTTTATAAGGATGAAGTAGATCTAGAACTACCTACAGACACGCTCAAAAAACGCCTCGCCCTTATAAATGCACGTACCCCTTTCAATGTAGAATACAACCCTTCTCTAGAGAGCGTCATAAATCGATATCTCAAAAGGCACAAAGTAACGATGGAAAAGTTAATGGCGGTAAGCCAGTTTTACTTTCCAATGTTTGAAGAACGCCTTGACAAATATGATATACCCCTTGAGATGAAATATCTCGCTATTGTAGAAAGCGCCCTAAGGCCTAGAGCAAAGTCCAGAGTAGGAGCAACCGGTTTATGGCAATTTATGTTTGCCACAGGAAAAATGTTTGACCTAGAAGTAAATAGTTACGTAGACGATCGTATGGATCCCATTGCCGCAACAGAAGCAGCCTGTGCGTACCTTTCAAAATTGTATGATATACACGGAGATTGGGATCTTGCACTGGCATCCTATAACTCTGGCCCAGGCAATGTTTCAAAAGCAATACGCCGGTCTGGAGGCTATAAAAACTACTGGAACATAAGAAGCAATCTGCCTAGAGAGACTGCAGGGTATGTGCCCGCCTTTCTTGCAACAATGTATCTTTTTGAGTATGCAGATGAGCACGGATACACACCAGAAAAAGCACCGGTTAACTACTTTGCAACAGATACAATCCACGTTAAGCAAACCATTGCTCTAGATCAAGTAGCAAATATTGTGGGAGTACCTCTTGAAATTGTTCAGTTTCTTAATCCTCAATATAAATTGGATATTATTCCTGTGATTGAAAATAAGAAATACTACGTGCGCTTACCTATTGAAAATGTAGGCAAGTTTGTCCAGAATGAAGAGGCTATTTACGCTTTCGCGAAAGCGGAATTAGATAAAAGAGAGAAACCATTACCAGAAGTGCTAACCGCTAGCTCACAAATACGATATAGAGTGCGTAGTGGAGACTATCTGGGTAAAATAGCAAACAAATATGGCGTACGAGTAAGCCAGATCAAGAAGTGGAACAAACTGCGCTCCAATGCCCTTAAAATAGGACAGCGGCTTACAATTTACCCTCGTACACCTGTTACAACACGTGTTGCATCAAAGACAAAAACTACGACCTCTACCAACGGGAAAAAACTTTACACCGTGCGTAGTGGGGACTCACTTTGGAAAATAGCAAATCAATTTCCTGGAGTAAGTGTAGATAATATTAAAGTTTGGAACGATATTAGTAGTTCTAAGCTCAAACCAGGGATGAAATTGCAAGTCTCAAAATAAGAGCGCTATGAAGAAATGCATACTGTTAGGTCTTTTTATATTGACTTCTACGCTTCAAGCGCAGCAAGTGGCACTTGTACCATATGATTTTCAAACGTTTCA
>CAWUIT010000136.1:0-7300 GCA_963922345.1 uncultured Dokdonia sp.
TAGAAGGAGATACCAATGTGCAATATAGGGATGTTGTTTTTAAGGATGTTTTCCCATTATTTGGTCAGATTGATATTAAAGGATCCTCGCAAGCGCGTAATGAAGCCACTCAAAAAGATTTATTGCTACAATTAGAAAATGCCATTGCCATATTAAAAGCGGCCAAAAAGATTGAGAGTTTACCCATTTACGAGCAGCTCATACATAACCTTACCACATTTTTAAATGAAACACAGCTTAAGCTCGAGGTTGATAGCGAGCGGAAAATTCTAAACTATCTTAGTCAAAACATCCGACCATTATTTACACATTTATTACAGAAAAGTGAAAAGCTCAATGAGCTCATCACAGCCTATAGAAGCCAGATAGAAGACAGCCTTGGGCTGGTCTATAGGCACCGTAAATTTTATGATGAGTCTGTAATGCTATTGAACAAACGTCTCGCTTCAACATTGCAGAGCAAGCAAAGAGAAGCACAGAAAATGTATCCACATTTTTTTGAGCTATTTAAGACAGATGGTGTAGAGCATAATATGTACATAGGGGAGTCTATTACTAAGGATTATAGTTTTAACAAGATTTACCTGTACAATTTGCGATTATGGCAGTTGCAAATTATGTGTGAGATGGAAAATGAACATTTTGCGCTTGCGCGAAAAATGGAGCACCCTCTAGAAGTAGCCTCTATGATTCTAGTTTTTAACACCTCCCTATCTGTGCGCTATAGGATGGATGAAAAACGTTTTGATGTGGATGGGACTTATAATGCCCGCTATGAAGTAGTAAAGAAACGTGTTGACAAAGCATTTATTAAAGGGACAGAAGAACGTATTACCCAAGCAGGTAAAATGACAATAGTCTACTCACAAGAGGCAGATGAGCAGGAGTATTTACGCTACATAAACTTTTTACAGACTAAAAATTATCTAGGTGATGAGATTGAGATCTTAGAACTAGAAGATTTACAAGCAGTAACTGGATTAAAGGCCATACGCGTTAATATACTGTATGCTCAGGATCTAGGGAGCAAAAATAAAGAGTTTTATACCTACGATGATTTGATAGAAGAAATCAATCTTTAAAAAATAAGGGGAAATGTAACTTACACTTCCCCTTATTTTTTAAAGATTACTATGAGATAATAGTCATCACGATATTTGTTAGTTCAGAAGGTTCTGGCACAATATCTCTTACGCGCTCTCTAAACTGGAAAAATATGGCAAACATAAGCACAGAGATTATAATACCTACCATAAATACATTGTAGGTAAGTCTTAATAATCTATACTTACGGTCTAGAACTACACCTAAAAAATATAAATCCTTTGTAAGTGCAGAGTAGATATAATTTTTATCCTGAAGCATTTCGCCAATAGCCCACTCAAAATCTTGTAATTTCATTTTATGAAAATTACCAAAGAAAAGTAAGTTAACATCTTTGTTCTTAACATCTTCCTTATCAAATTCTCCACGAGTCACATTAGGTCGCGTCGCTAGTACAGATAATACCATAGATACCACAGCAAATAATACAAAAATTGCCGTAGGATATATCAAGTGAGAATTAGATTGTACCTCTAACTTTGGTATTAAATTTGCCAAAGCGAGCGATATAATTATGGCATTTACAGAAAGTAAAATATTTGCCTTAGTATCAGCGATGTCGCTCAGCTTGATATGATTACGTAAGGCTATACGATACATTGACTGGATCCCTTTTTCTGGGCTGGCATCCTTTAATTTTACTTTGATACGTTCTTTTTTACGTAGCTTTTTTGCTTTTTTTCGCGCCTTTGTAAGATCTTTTAGATTATCATCTTTTTTTGGTTTCCAGTTATTTTGAGCGTATTCTGTATAATAGTGATGTTTTACTGTAAACATCTCAATGTTAGCTTTATTCCACTCTTCTGGAGAAAAGTCCTTGATACCTTTTATACGTAACTCTTGTCTCAGGTACTCACTGGCTTCAGGAAAATAATCTTTAGCAAAATGTGAAGCATCTGCATCTCTTAATATTTTTTCTAAGTAGGTTTCTGGTTGCACACGCATATCTGTAGCGAGTATTACCTTTTTAACCTCTTCTATAATATGCGGTGCTACATTTTGAGATTTAAGAAATTCTTCAGCCATCTGTGCACTTCGAGCCTCGTGCTCCTGGGTACCCTCTACATATCCTATATCGTGTAGTAAAGCACTGAGCTGTAGGATAAGCTTTTCTTCATCTTTAAGTTTTTCTTCACTATTATCTATTATTTCTTGGGTACTTTTAAGCACTCTTTTGGTGTGAACATAATTGTGATATATACACGTTTTAGGTAGTTCATTCTCAAATAGATCTGATACAAATTTATCTGTCTTTTCTAATAATTCAGTCATAGTTACTGTAAGCCGATTAGACCTCTAAAATACATTAAAATACTACAGATGAACAAATATTACCTATTTCTTAACGTCTTTGCGATAGTTCTATTAAGTGGTTGCGCGACATATGCGCCAAAATATGCAGATGAGAGCATGGCGCCAGAAAATTTTGATGGAAGTTCGCTTTCGCGAAAGCGTATTCACAAAACATTCTATTTAATAGGTGACGCTGGTGGAGACAAAGATGGTGGTAGCACATATGCTCTTGACGCATTTAAAAAGGTAATTGATACAGCAGATACCGCTGGAGATTACGCCATTTTTTTAGGTGACAATATTTATGATGCAGGCTTACCAAAGAAAAGCAGTCCCGAGCGTGCCGAAGCAGAGCGTATATTGAACATACAGATAGATGCTGTAAAAAATTTTAAGGGTAGAACCTTTTTTATACCAGGAAATCACGATTGGTATGCAGGAGGAGTAGAAGGGGTGAAGCGGCAAGAAAAGTATATTGAAGATGCTTTTGATGACAATGAGGCGTTCCAGCCAGAAAATGGATGCCCTATCGAGATGAAAGAAATAAGTGATGAGGTTGAGCTTATGATTATTGATACACAATGGTATCTTGAAGATTGGGATAAGCACCCAACGATAAATGATGAGTGTGATATACGTCAAAGAGAAGATCTCTTTTTAGAAATAGAAAATGAGTTTAAAAAGAATAATGAGAAGACTATACTCGTAGTGATGCACCACCCCATGTATACAAACGGTATACACGGCGGTAAATATGGAATACGCAAGCAATTATATCCTACTCAAGGAAACTTCCCATTGCCAGGTCTTGCCTCATTAATTACCCAAGTACGATCTCAAGGCGGTGTTTCTATTCAAGACAGATATAACAAGCAATACAATGAGCTCATGCAGCGTATCTCAGTACTTGCTAAGGATACAGATAAGGTAATCTTTGCATCGGGACACGAGCATAGCATCCAGTATATAGAACACGATGGTATCAAACAAATAGTAAGTGGGGCAGGAGCAAAAAACTCTGCGGCTGCGCTAGGGGATGATGGACTTTTCTCATATGGAGGACAAGGATTTGCGATCCTTGACATTTATGAGGATGAGTCTTCGGCGGTGCGTTACTATGCAGCAAATGAAGGGGAACCAAGCTTATTATATACTACAGAGGTACATCCACCGCGAAAGAAAGTAAATCTTGATTCCTTACCTAAATTTTACCCTCAAACCGTACAGGCCTCTGTTTATGAGCAAGGTATCACAGATGTATCTGGAGTACACACATCCTTATGGGGAGATCACTATAGAGAAGTGTATGGTACACCCGTGACGGCTCAAGTTGCAACATTAGATACGCTTATGGGAGGATTTTCTGTAAGTAGGCAAGGTGGGGGCCACCAGACAAGATCACTCAGATTACAAGATAAAGACGGCAGAGCTTATAACTTACGCGCAGTGCGCAAAAGCGCTGTACAATTTTTACAGACAGTAGCTTTTAAGGAGGTTTTTATACAAGAGGAATTTAGAGATACATTTACAGAAGAGTTAATTTTAGATTTTTACACCTCTGCACATCCCTATGCATCCCTTGCCGTAGCAGAGCTTGCAGATGCTGTAGGTGTTTATCATACCAACCCGAGACTATTATACATACCTAAGCATGAAGCGTTAGGAAAATATAATGACAAGTATGGTGATGAATTATACTTGCTTGAAGAACGTCCTGACGAAGATTTTCTAGACGTTGAGTCGTTTGGATATCCAGACAGTATTGATAGCACAAGCGATCTTTACGAAAATTTACGTGATGATGAAGAGTACCAGGTAGATGAGGATGCTTATCTAAGGGCACGAATTTTTGATATGCTTATAGGTGATTGGGACCGTCACGCAGATCAATGGCGCTGGGCACGATTTGATGAGGATGGAAAAAAGATCTATAAGCCAATACCGCGAGATAGAGATCAGGTGTTTTCAAAATTTGATGGAGCACTATTGGGTTTACTTAAAACACTTATTCCAGCATCAAAACAATTTCAAAATTATGATGGTGATCTTGAAAATGTCAAATGGATTAATGAGGCGGGCATCAAGATGGACCGGTCACTTACAAAAAACTCACAAAAGGAAAACTGGCTTGCCCAAGCTCGTTTTATTCAGGAAAACCTAAGCGACGCTCAAATTGATAAAGCATTTACAACCCTACCAAAAGAGGTGCAGAATCTTGGAGTCCAGGAGATTAAAGAAAGTTTGAAAGAACGAAGATCAAATATAGTTGATATTGCAGGAGAGTATTATGATTACCTGTCGAGTCTAGTAATCTTAACAGGAACAGATAAGGATGATCATTTTGAAATCACACGTAATGATGACGAAACTAGAGTTCAAATCTCTAGAATAAAAGATGATAAAATACAGGAACCATTTGTAGATCGTACCATTTACTCTAGTGAAACTAATGATATATGGATTTATGGTCTTGATGATGATGATTCATTTCGAGTAACTGGGGAAGGTAAAAGACCTATCCGAATGAAGATCGTTGGTGGTCAAAACAATGATGTTTATGAGATCAAGGACGGAAGGAGATTAAAAGTTTTTGAACATAAAACACTCCCTAATACTATTAAAGAAAGAGGTGGTGCAAGTATTAAACGTTCTAATATTTATTCTTTCAATACCTACGATCCATTAAAAAAAATAAGTTCTGCAAATGCCTTATTACCAGCAATAGGATTCAATCCAGATGACGGATTTTTAATAGGGGTGAAGAATGTATTTACTACTAGTGGATTTAAGAATGACCCGTTTTCTTCAAAACATACGATTAACGCTGGCTTTTACTTTGCAACCTCTGGTCTTGATGTACGATATGAAGGTGCGTTTGCAAACTCCTTTGGACAATGGGATTTTATTGTAGGAGGTAGATTTACAAACGAAAGTTTTGCTAGTAACTTTTTTGGCTTTGGTAATGAGACTGAAAATAATGATGACGATCTAGGCTTAGACTTTAATAGAGTGCGTAATGGTAATATTGCAGCGCACATTGGGGCAGAAAGTGATAATACCTTTGGAAGTAAGTTGCGTCTTACCGCAAGTTTTGAGCGTATTGAGATAGAAGAAAGTGAAGGTCGATTTATTGATGATCCTACATTATTTCAGCCACAGACAGATGGATTTTTTGGAGGACAGTCTTTTGTGGGGGTAGAGGCAAAGTATACGTATGTTAGTGCAGATAATAATGCTAACCCCACACGAGGGATGGACTTTGCAGCAATCCTTGGTGCAAAACGCAACATAAGCGATGGTAGTAGAATGTACGCTTATTTTAATCCTAAGTTAGGTTTTTATAATGCACTCTCCAGAGATCGTAAGTTGGTATTAAAAACGCTTGTACAATCCCAAATTAGAATAGGTGATGATTATGAATTTTACCAGGCTGCATCTCTTGGTGCAAATACAGGATTGAGAGGTTATAGATTTAATCGCTTTAATGGAGAGTCCTCTCTAGCTTTTACTGGGGATTTGCGTTATAGTTTTAATCGTTTTTCAACTGGGTTAATCCCTATACAGTTAGGCGTTTTTGGTGGTGGTGATGTGGGCCGCGTATGGATTGATGAAGAGGATAGTGATATCTGGCATAACAATGTGGGAGGTGGTTTTTGGATAAATATGGTAGACACCGTTTCAGGTCAGATAGGAGCATTTGCCGGAGAAGATGGCGTGAGGATCGACTTTAGATTTGGCGTAAGATTATAAGTAGGTATATCTATATGTTAAAGAGGTATTACGGTTTACTTAATACCTCTTTTTTTATGCTTTCGCGAAAGCGTACTAATTTATAGACCCAGCATTAAACCAAACCCTAATCTACCACCTTCTGGACCATTAAAATATTGGACCATTGCTTTGATAGCACCAGCAGTAGATACATTTACACCTCCACCATAACTGTAATGAAGCGTTTTGTCCTGCTCTTCTGTGATCCACACTCTACCAGTATCATAACCAATAAATGAGCTAATTCTCAATGGGAAAAATGCAGTACGTAACGGTTTAAAACGATAGGCAAAATCAATAGATCCAGATAGCGCTTGCTTACCAATAAATCTATTTGCCCGGTAAGATCTCAATCCATTCTCTCCGCCAAGTATCGCACCATTATAAAATGGGATTTCTTCACCAAAACGTAGCTGACTTGAGACTGTAGTTTTGAATACAAGAGCTCTTGAGCTATCAATGGCATTCCAAAATGTGATGGTCGGGTCGAGCATACCTACCGTATTTGTAGATGTTAACTCATCATAAAAACGACCTTTTACTTCTACCTCCATACCTCTTGTAGGAAATCGCTCTTCATCTACACTTCTGTAGTGATAGATTCCTTCAAAAACTGCATACTGGGCATCTTTTTTCAAAGTGGTGTCTTCCTGAGATCCATCCACATTAATACTAGAATAAAAAGCATTGATGCCAGCTGCCGTTCCATACGCTCCATTATAATAAAAACCGATACCCGCACTTTGGTATTGCAAAGCAACTCTATTGCTATCAAAGGATGGAGACTCATTCTCTGAGGTATTGCCTAGGCCAAAGAAATTCTCTGTATAATTTGCTGTGGTTGACCTGCCAAAAATTTTAAAGTTCCAATCGTGAAAAAGATGAGACCTGTGCCAAGAAGCAGCAAAGTCTCCAGCTTGTGTGAGTGGGATATAAGCCGCATCTACTTTAATCTTTGTAGTAAAAGGGTTACGCTCAAAACCAAGCTGAGATTTACTGTAGCTTATTCTTGGAGAGAAACCATCATCTGGATTGTAGATACTACTTAATGAAATCACACCTCCAGTATCTGGACGTCGCTCACTATCGTAAATATGATTTTCGTAAATATCGTCAATATGAGTTCTGGCGT
>CAWUIT010000137.1:0-7260 GCA_963922345.1 uncultured Dokdonia sp.
AATTTGTATTTTTACAGAAATACATTGATACTATGAAATACGATCCTATAGATAGCGCTCTCTTTATAAAAAACCGGAAAAATTTTATGGCTCAAATGCAGCCTAATAGCCTTGCGGTATTTAACAGTAACGATATCTACCCCGTGAGTGCAGACTCTACACTGCCATTTGAACAGCATAGAGATATTTTTTACTTAAGTGGTGTTGATCAGGAGGAGTCTATCCTCATTTTATTTCCCGATTGCCCTAAAGAAACGCATCGTGAAATCTTATTTTTAAAAGAAACAAATGATCATATAGCTGTCTGGGAAGGTGAAAAACTAACAAAAGAAGCTGCCTTTAAAACCGCGGGTATTAAAACCGTTTTCTGGTTACAAGATTTAGAAAAAGTCTTTGCAGAGCTTATGAGTTATGCAGATACCGTTTATGTAAACACAAATGAACACTATCGCCAGAGTGTTGAATTAGAAACAAGAGAAGACCGCTTTACAAAGTGGTGGAAATCTAAATATCCTGCACACCGTGTAGCCAAAAGTAACCCCATTCTACAGCGATTACGCTCTGTAAAAGATCAAATCGAAATAGATTTGATGCAAAAAGCCTGTGATATTACCAATAAAGGTTTTAGACGTGTACTCAAGTTCACACAACCCGGCGTTTGGGAATATGAAATCGAAGCAGAGTTTATGCACGAATTCTTACGTAACCGTTCTAAGGGATTTGCCTATACCCCAATTATAGGTTCTGGCAATAATGCAAATGTTCTACACTATATTGAAAATAACCAGCAATGCAAAGATGGAGAGTTAATCCTTATAGATGCTGGAGCCGAGTATGCAAATTACTCTAGCGATATGACTAGAACAATTCCAGTCAATGGCAGATTTAATGATCGACAAAAAGCAGTGTACAATGCCGTTTTACGTGTAAAAAATGAAGCTACAAAAATGCTTACCCCAGGAACGCTCTGGGCACCATATCACGTAGAAGTAGGCAAGCTAATGACCTCAGAACTCATAGGTCTAGGACTACTAGATAAAGCAGATGTTCAAAATGAAAATCCAGAATGGCCTGCTTATAAAAAGTACTTTATGCACGGTACCTCCCACCATATAGGTCTTGACACTCACGACTATGGATTATTACACGAGCCTATGCAAGCAAACCAAGTTTTTACTGTAGAACCAGGTATCTATCTTCCAGACGAGGGATTTGGGATTAGACTAGAAGATGATGTTGTAATCCAAGAAAATGGGAACCCATTCAACCTTATGAGAGACATCCCAATAACAATAGATGAGATAGAAGATATTATGAATTCATAAAATGATCGTACATACGCTTTCGCGAAAGCGTAAAAAAGGCTATCCTCAATACTGACGATAGCCTTTTTTCTATTATGCTACTACGTTGTGAAACAAATATTCTTGCAAAAGCTCAAGTGATTTCTTTTTATCTGCAGTAGCTACAAGTAGGGAAATATTATGGTTACTACCCCCATAGGAAATCATACGCACTTGAATATCTTTTAAAATTTTAAAGAGGTGATGGGTATCTGGATGTTGAGTGACTTCGTTCCCCACGAGGCATATAATACTTTGATGGTGATCAATGGTTACTTGTGCAAATTGTCTCAGTTCCCTAACCACAGCTTCTAAGTGCGTGATAGTATCTATTGTTAAGGACACTGCAACTTCTGAGGTAGTAATCATGTCTATCGCCATCTCGTAGCGCTGAAAAACTTCAAAGACCTTACTTAAAAACCCGTGTGCGAGTAGCATTTTACTCGATTTGATTTTTAGTGCGGTAATACCATCTTTTGCAGCTACAGCTTTAATACCCTCTCCACGAGATCTGTGGGTGATTACCGTTCCTACTGCTTGAGGCGCTAGCGTATTTTTAAGTCTAAGCGGTATGTTATTAGTTCTTAAAGGTTCGACTGTTTGAGGGTGCAGTATTTTTGCACCGAAATATGCTAACTCTGCTGCCTCATCATATGATAATGCCTCTATACTATGCGTCTCACTTACAAATCTTGGATCATTATTATGAAAACCACTTATATCAGTCCATATTTGAACCTCTTGCGCCTGTATTG
Organism: uncultured Dokdonia sp.; assembly: GCA_963922345.1. Taxonomy (GTDB): domain Bacteria; phylum Bacteroidota; class Bacteroidia; order Flavobacteriales; family Flavobacteriaceae; genus Dokdonia. The sequence goes on from CAWUIT010000137.1 coordinate 2,099, forward strand.
CAGCACCAATAATGGTAGCGGTATAGTCACTACCGCCTCGCTGTAAGTTTGATATTTCGCCCTCGTAATTTCGGCATATGAAACCTTGAGTTATATAGATATCACCTGCAGTAGATTGCGCCATAACACGCTTTAAATTCTGTCTAATGTAAAATTGATCGGGTTCGTGTTCTTTATCAATTCGCATAAACTCTAGTGCTGGTAACAGCGTAGCATTTACACCTTCCTGTTTGAGAAAGTGTGTGAATATGTAGGTAGAAAGCAACTCCCCTTGAGCAACTATTGCCTCTCCTATCTGACTTGTAAAGTCCTCTTGAGATAATCTATCTATCTCTGCAAATATCTCATCTACATAGCCTATTACTTGAGGTTTGATCTTAGCATTTGTAATAAGTTGATCAATTACCAAATCATACCTTGATTGTAGATCACTTTGTACCTGAGCCGCTTTTATTTGATCACCTTCTTTTATTGCGGTTGTAATTGCAACAAGATCATTTGTGGTACCAGACATAGCAGAGAGCACTACTATTTTAGGTTGAGAATCATTTATAATCTGTTTTACAGCTATAAGATTTTTGATAGAGCCTACAGAAGTTCCGCCAAATTTTAAAACGCGCATAGTTTAATTTTTAAGCAAATGTAGAATTCTATGCAGAAGGAATTCTATAAATGAATAAAAAGGACTAATTTTGAACAAAATGTTAAATATATAACGAATTGAACACCATATCTGATGCCGTAGCCGAAATTATTGGCACGCAACCTTATCTTGAAGAGGCATTATCTCAAAAAATAATAAACTATGCTGCCCTTGCAGAGAAGCTTAATCCACAGGTGGCAAAAATGCTCAAAAAAACTGTAAAAGATGGAGCCATACTTATGGCATTGCGACGTTATGCCCCACCTACAGATACACAAAAATCGCTACGTCTCACAGAGGTTTTAGGTAAACTAGGTGACATTACTGTACGGTCAAAGCTCATTGTATTTACATTCCAAAACTCTGCGACACTTATTGAAAATCACGCTCAGATCTTAAGTACCATTGCTTTACAAACGCAAGTGTTCTACACTTTTTCTAGAGGTATACACGAGAGTACCCTTATTAGTTCGTCAAGTCAAGAGGATCCTATACGAAAGCATTTTAAAAATGAGAATATTCTCGCCTTTCAAGGTAGTCTTTCGGCAATAAGTATCCGACTTCCACAAGGTAATACTGCGGTAGCAGGGCTATATTATCAAATCTTTAAGAGGCTCGCTTGGGAGGGAATATCACTACAAGAAGTCATTTCTACGACTAATGAGTTTATTATTTTAGTAGATGATGTGCTTGTTGACCGGGCTTTCTCTGTGATTAAAAAATTACAATCTTAGTAGATACGCTTTCGCGAAAGCGCAACCGCATTTACGATTACAAACGTTAGAACTGCTGGTAATAGCCATCCTAAGCTTACGGTACCTAAAGGAATTAACTCTTGAATGTCTATCATGTGCTTTTCAAACCCAATAGAAGCCCAAAAATCTGGCGCGCTAAAAATAATGGTTACTATAACCACCGCTCTAAACACTACAATAGGCGTCCAAGAATCTGGCATAGCGTTTAAAATAATTAAGATAATGGTAATGGGATAGATAAACATAAGTGCTGGCACCGCTACTGCAATGATGGCTTCTACATTTAACTGACCAATAACCACACCTAAGATGGAACCTAAAACAGCCGTGATACGATATGCCTTTTGAGAATTTTCTACGATTCCCTTTACAAAATCTGCTGTGCCTGTTACAATACCTACGGCAGTCGTAAAACAAGCAAGACTTACTAAAACTGCCAGCACTTGTGTTCCAATAACTCCTAAGGTATCTGTACTAATTAAATGTAACAAGGTCGTACGATCTGTAGTGGTCAATTCTGAACTTCTCAAGGCTCCTAAATATATAAGCCCTCCATAAATGAGAAGTAGCCCTAAGCCGGCAATTATCCCAGCTCTTGTTAAAACCACCTTTTTGGCCCGGCTGGAGCCGCTTTTAAAACCTAGTGAAATGACTATCACACCACCTACAACAACGCCTCCTATTGCATCAAACGTTTGATAGCCCTCCAGTAAACCGCTAGTGACAGTACTCTCAAAGATAGATTGCCGCATAGGCTCATAGTCTCCAAAAATTCCAATACTTATTACTAGAATTAATATAAGTAATATAGCTGGGGTAAGATACTTACCTACAAGGTCCATCATCTTAGATCTATTGAGAACAAATAGTAATACGAGCCCAAAATAAATTGTACTCAGAAGCCAACTAGGCATTGTAAAATAGGGCTGTATTGCCATTTCATAAGTAACAGATGCTGTTCTGGGGCCAGGGAGTGCAATAGAAATCGCATAAACAATAAGGCAGTATAAAAGTGCAAATGATGGGGAAACTTTGCGTGCAAAATCCATCATAGATCCTTGAAGCTTTGCGTGACCATAAATCGCAAGAATCGGAATTAACACGGCAGAGATTAGAAATCCAATGAGAACTAAAAACCAAGAACTACCCGCATTAAACCCTAAAAAAGAAGGTAGGATTAAATTTCCTGCACCAAAAAACAAGGAAAATAATGCAAAGGCCGTTATAAATATTTCTTTGGTCATTCTCATAGGTTACTTGATATTTGCCCCAATATAGAACTAATGACAATTACCCACAAAGGAGCCTCTATTTATTATACGGATCAAGGTCACGGATCACCGCTTCTATTACTGCACGGTTTTCTAGAAAATCATACTATGTGGGAACCTTTCCTACAACCATTAACGGCAAACCACCGCGTTGTGTGTGTTGATCTTTTAGGTCACGGCAAATCTGAATGTATCGGGTATTTACATACAATGGAAGATATGGCCGCGGCGATATACGAGCTGATTTCCTATCTACAAATAGAACCTGTCACAATTATAGGTCACTCTATGGGTGGTTATGTGGGTCTCGCTTTCGCGAAAGCGTACCCTCAGTCTGTAAAAGGTTTATGCTTACTAAACTCTACACCAGAACCAGACTCCTTAGAACGTAAAGCAGTGCGAACGAGAGCAAATGAAATGGCAAGAACCCACTATGAACAATTAGTTAGAATGTCATTTGTAAATCTTTTTGACAACCCATCAAAAAGTGACTACCATAAAGAAATAGACCAAGCGCTCCAAGAAGCTCTAAAAACTACACACCAAGGATATGTCGCAGCAAATTCTGGAATGAAAGAGCGAGTGAATTTCTCAAAATTTTGGAAGGAATTAAACATAAAGAAAGGGATGATACTAGGTCGAGAAGATTGGATCATAGATTCCTCAAGACACAAACGCCTTTATGAATCTGAAACAGACTTCTTTAAAATGATAAATGGGGGTCATATGCTACATATTACAAATCAAGAGCAAACCGTAAGTGCTTTACTACAATTTCTAGAATAAACATAAAGAGTTGATATACATATACTTATAAACGACTGATACTATACTGGCAATACTCCTTACTTCGCTATATTCTACAACTCACTGAAAAATAAATAGTTAGACAAATACAAATACGAGTAGATATCATCTATACGCTCAAATGTTAAATTTTTGTGTATTTGAACGATATATTTGTGTATTTCGTAGATTTTTTATTTATTTGATACTCCCAAATCAAAATTATGAAAACAATCAATTTAGATGCTGAGAAGCACACAACAAAACCGCTTAAGACGATGATCTGCAAAATATTTGGTCACAAATATAGAATCACTAAGCGCTACGAGTCCAACCTAAAAGAATTTGAATGTGCACATTGTAAAAAGCAATACACTCTTGATGGGTATGGACATTACACACCACTTACACCTAAACTTAGGAGAATTAATGAAAAGTATGAAAACTTCTACATTCGTAAGTTAGCTCGTACTTCTTAAAATTACTCCTTTAAAGAATTCCAACCTCTAGACACCAAAGGGATTTTGGTATTTGCTCTAGTTATTAAATGCGTGCCTTCTTTTTCTTCAGTCATATGACCAATGATTGAAAAGTTAGGATTGCCTTTAATTTTTGGAAAATCTTCTTGAGTAATTGTAAATAATAATTCATAATCTTCTCCACCACTTAAGGCAATTGTGGTGCTGTCTAATTCAAATTCCTCACAACTACTTATCACTTGAGGATCGAGTGGTATTTTATCTTCATATAGATTACATCCTACTTGGGAGTTCTTACATAAATGTAATATCTCTGATGATAGACCATCACTTACATCAATCATTGAAGTAGGAGATACTTCTAAATTTTCTAGTAATAATTGCACATCTTTACGAGCTTCTGGTTTTAGCTGTCGCTCTATCAAATAACTATACTGTTCTAGATCTGGCTGGTTATTTGGGTTTACCTTAAATACTGTCTTTTCCCTCTCTAATATTTGTAATCCCATGTAGGCAGCTCCAATATCTCCAGTAACGACCAGCAAATCTCCAGCATTTGCTGTAGATCTTTTTACAATCTTCTCATCTACCTGCGATCCTACTGCCGTAATACTAATTACTAGCCCAACGTTTGAAGATGTCGTATCGCCCCCAACAAGGTCAACTTTATAATTTTTACAAGCCATGTGTATACCAGCATATAACTCTTCGATAGCTTCTAAGGGAAATCTATTAGAAACAGCGATAGATACCGTTATTTGTGTAGCATTAGCATTCATAGCATACACATCAGAAAGATTTACCATTACTGCCTTATACCCCAAGTGTTTTAGGGGAACATAACTCAAATCGAAATGTACTCCTTCAATAAGAAGATCTGTTGTTAAAACAACTTGATCTTTTCCAAATTTTAAAATCGCAGCATCATCACCTACTCCTTCTTTAGTACTGTCATTATAAATTTCAAAATGCTTTGTGAGGTGGTTTATTAATCCAAATTCACCTAATTCTGCAAGCGATGTACGCTCTTGGTTTTTATCTTCTAACATAGTGGCAAAGATAATCAAACATCAGAGTTTCTTTTCACATCAGTTATACACAAGCATTTGTTGTGTTAAAAGATGAAAAGCAATGTAGGAGATAGCGGTTACCGTTTGTTCCATTAGTATCTTTAGTGTTTGAAAAAACAACATTTTATGCATTTAAAAACTACGTATCGCCTCTGCCT
>CAWUIT010000138.1:0-7168 GCA_963922345.1 uncultured Dokdonia sp.
ATACTCGCAAATCAGAAAATGCTTTGCGTACGCTTAAGACCTCAAATAATCTTATCGATTTTTCATCAAACGATTATTTAGGGTTTTCAAGTAATCCTGCTTACGCAAAAACGATTTCAGAAAGGGTCAATCACATACTCAAAAAGGAAAACATTCCTCCTAATGGTGCCTCTGGAAGTCGGCTTTTAACAGGCAATCATATCCTCTATAATCAAGCTGAACGGCTTCTTTCAAACTTTCACGAAAGTGAAGCTGCACTCATATTTAATAGCGGTTATGATGCAAACATTGGCTTTTTTCAAAGTGTACCGCAGCGGGGTGATATTATTCTTTTTGACGAGTTTATCCACGCAAGCATTCGGGATGGAATCCAGATGAGCAATGCGCATAATTATAAATTTAAACATAATGATCTAGCCGATCTTGAGAGCTTAATTGAGCGCCTACAGAACATACATCATCTTACAGATCAAAATCCCAGAGCTGAAATTTATATTGTTACAGAATCTGTTTTTTCGATGGACGGTGATAGTCCAGATCTTATAAGAATAGTAGCATTATGTGAAAAATATGCTGCACATTGCATTGTTGATGAAGCACACGCTGTGGGTGTTTTGGGGAATAAAGGAAAAGGGATGGTACAGATGCTGGGGGTTGAAAAGAAGGTTTTTGCCCGTATTGTTACTTTTGGAAAAGCTCTTGGTGCCCACGGTGCGGCTATACTAGGTAGCAAAGAACTTATTACTTACCTCACAAACTACGCAAGATCTTTAATCTACACAACAGCACTACCTCCTCACACTGTAGCGGTAATTATTGCTTCCTATGAACAATTAAGAGAAAGCGAAATATCTCAAAGTACTTTACAAAAAAATATTTCCTTTTTTAATAAGCAAATTGAATCTCAGGGAATTAAAAAAGTCTTTATCCCAAGTGAGTCTGCTATACATAGTGCCGTAGTTTCTGGAAATGAGAATGCTAGAAAACTTTCTCAAAAACTGGAAAGTCAGGGATATGATATTAAACCTATTTTATCACCTACAGTTCCAAAAGGACAGGAACGTCTACGCTTTTGCCTACATAGCTTCAATACAGAAAATCAAATTCTTGAAGTGTTGAAAATTTTTAAAAAAAGCGTATAGGATATCTATTTTTCTAATCTAAGCTTTGATAACATGATTAAAGTTGATCAAAGTTCAAGCATTTTCTTTACTGTATGATTTCAAATTTTTTCCTTATTATCTTTACGTTCTATGGATCATAAAACTTATTTCATCACTGGTATTTCTACAGATGTTGGGAAGACTGTAGTTTCTGCAATTGTTACGCAAGCTCTTGAGGCAGATTATTGGAAACCTATACAGGCTGGAGATCTCGAAAATAGTGATACTCAAAAAGTAAGACAATTAGTTGATAATGTGATATCGCAATATCACGATAACAGTTATGCCCTTAAAACACCTATGAGTCCGCACGCAGCAGCAGCCATAGATAACATTGAAATAACAGGAGCAACTATTATCCGTCCAAAAACTAACAACTCTCTAGTTATTGAAGGAGCAGGCGGTTTACTAGTACCTATAAATAGTACTGAAACAATTGCAGATTTAATCAAGCCAACAGACAAAGTAATTATTGTCTCTCGTCATTATTTAGGTAGTATTAATCATACCCTCATGACTATTGAACTCCTCAAAGCACGTAATCTCAATGTAGGGGGTATTATCTTCTCTGGAGATGAGCATCCTAGCACAGAGGCAATTATAAAGAAAATGAGTAATGTACCCGTAATAGGACGTATTAACGAAGAGCCATATTTTGACACAAACGTGATAAATGAGTATGCGGACATATTTCGAACTACACTTATGAATATTTAGTGAGTCTTTTTTAGCATCCTCAAGGCTTTATTTCTCATTTCTAAATCACTTTTTTAATAAGATTATACGAATCTGTACATTTAAGCTAAAGCCACCATTATATGAAGATTATAAAACTCCTTCTATTACTACCCTTCTTGTCGTGGGGTCAGGTAGATATTGACCAGCTCATCGACGCTAATTTTAAGGAAATACTTCTTGAGCATAAAGCTTTTGTAAGTCTGCCTAATCTTCCATCAAATCCCGATCTTATGTTAAAAAATATAGATTGGGTACAAAAAAAGTATGACGCTTTGGGCTACAACACTTCACGTCTAACTTCTGAAACACTTCCTATTCTGTTAGCCGAAAAAATAATTGATCCTAACTACAAGACTATATTATTTTACTTTCATATAGATGGTCAACCTGTCGATCCTTCTAAGTGGGATCAGGAAGGTCCTTTTACCCCAGTACTTAAAAAACAAAATAGCAAGGGTGATTGGGAAACTATAGAATGGTCTTCTATAGAACAAAATATAGATGACGAGTGGCGTATTTATGGCCGTGCGGCTGCAGATGATAAGGCTCCCATAATGATGTTTATCACGGCCTTAGAATTACTCAAAAAACAAGGAAGAGAACCTAGTTTTAATATTAAAGTAATCTTTGATCCAGAAGAAGAATATAGCTCTACTGCACTGCTTAGCACTTTGACGCGATATAAGTCTCATTATGACTCAGACTATTTTATTGTTATGGATGGCCCTGCACATACGTCAAACAAACCTACCTTGACCTTTGGTTGCAGAGGGATTGCAACTTGCTCCATCACTACCTACGGACCCAAACTACCACAACATAGTGGCCATTACGGTAATTATGCTCCTAATCCTGTTTTTAAACTGGCGGACCTGCTTAGTTCTATGAAAGATAAAAATGGCCGAGTTCTAATAGAAGATTATTATAAAGGAATAGCGATTTCAGAACACACAAATGATTTATTAGAGGCAGTTCCGTTTAATAAAAGTGAATTTGATCAAGCGCTTTTTGTTGCAGAAGCAGATGCCGTGGGAGATACTTATCAAGAGGCTTTGCAATATCCCTCACTTAATGTGCGACAGATAGGGACTTCTTGGTCTGGTGATGGTCTAAAAACCGTAATACCCAGCTATGCAGTTGCCCATCTTGACGTACGACTTGTACCAGAAATAAGCGGTGAGGAACAATTAAATAAAATTAAAAACCATCTAGTGAATCAAGGTTACCATTTTACTGATCAAGAACCTACAGATGCAGAGCGATTGGAATATCCTAATATTGTAAAATTTATTGCTTCGCCAAAAGTAAATGCTTTTAGAACAGACCCTAACGCAACATTTGGAAAAAAGCTAAGAGCCACATTAACCGAAGCTTATAATGAAAGTCCTATTTCCATACGATTAATGGGTGGCACTGTTCCCATCGTACCCGTTATAAAGGCGCTAGACGTACCTACCGTGATTATTCCTATGGTGAATATGGATAATAACCAGCATAATCCTAATGAAAATATAAGAATAGGGAACTTGCGACAGGGTATTAAAACGTGTCTAGCATTATTTGAGATGCAATTGTAACCTAATTCATTTCTAAACGATACCCTACGCCGTGAACATTTGTAATTTTCAACTCAGGGTCTACTTTTAATTTTTTTCTCAATTTCGAGATATAGGTATCTAAGCTTCGGCTTACGATGACGCCGTGGTCTTCCCAAACACTTTTAGTAAGCTCTTCACGAGTGATAACTGTATTAGGACGTGTAATAAATAGATCCAGAAGCTCACATTCCTTCTTAGAAAGTGCAATTTCTTCGTCTTTATAAACCAGTTTGTTTTGAGTGCTATAAAAGTGAAGCATACCTAATGCTTGATACTCTGCTTTTACTGAAGTATGCATTGTCTTTTTTACGCTTTCGCGAAAGCGGTACCCACCAAAAACTAAGAATATTAGTGCCATAGTTGCCATACTAATCTTAGTAGCAGAGAGTGACGACTCGGAGTTAATGAATGTGACTTCAATACGGTGGCAACTATCTGGAACTTGCCGCCCAGAACAAGGTATAATTGTTTTATCCCAGTTCATATTCATCTCATAACTGTAAGACACCTCTTGATCTTCACAGTTAAGTACCTGTACGATATAGTCTTTTGAAACACGCGCTTTTGTAAAATTTCTATCCATAATGGCAACAAGGCTGTCTGGCAGAAATGTGAGTGTGCTCTCAAACTTGAGCTCAAAAATGTCTGGACTTGTCTGCTTTATAGGCAGTACTAAGGAGGTGCTATCTTGATTATGAAGTAGCAGTTGGTTCCCAACCTCGCGTAGTGCAATTTTTACACGCTCGGGCTCATTGACCTCTTTTATATCTTGAAAAGGAATTGCCCAAGAAATGGTAAGTAAGCACAATGCTGCCAGGACGATATAAAGTACAGGATATTTCATCTCTCTACAAATAACCGATTATTACTCGAGATTTTACAAGTGTTGACACTTCTTTTACACTCTTTTGACATTTAAAAGCCTGTAACGCTGCTAGTTTTACATCAAAACTTACTAAGATGAAAACAATTATTACTTGTATCCTATTATGCTTTATCACACAATCTCACGGTCAATATTTACCCACCACCTATGAGTTAGACACCTCAAAAAGTATTATTAAATGGAAAGGGAGTTATTCTTTTAACTTTGGCGAGCATCCTGGAATTGTGCAATTTGAGAGCGGAGAACTTTATACCGTAAATAATAAAATCACTGGAGGCGATTTTACCATTGATATGACCACTATTGCAGATGATCCAGAAATAGACCATCAAAGTCCTATTAAACATTTGAGAAATGAAGATTTCTTTCACGTCGCAAAGTTTCCTAAAGCTAGATTAGTATTTAAAGACGTACTTTATCTAGAAGAAAGAAATATGCACGAGATTACAGCCGAATTAACCATTAAAGGGATTACAAAATCCCAAAAATTTTATGCCACAGCAGACGAACAGACAAAAACAATTAAAACAAAATTAAAGATAGATCGCACGCGCTGGGGCATCATTTATAATCACAAACTCAAGGATAACGCTATAAGTGATGCTATAGAATTTGATGTACTGTTAGTTTTTAAATAGAAACTTTACTTCCTAGAGTACTATTATAAAATGAAAAAGTTGTACGACCAAGTTCTAAATGTAGCTATCTCTATACTATATGATTACATTTTAGCGCATAGTGCACAAGTCTTAACAATCTTATAGTTTCAGACATTTATTCGTTTATGGTACTATAAAAAAAAGCGTCTAACTATAATTGATAGTTAGACGCTCAAAATTCAGTTTACGCTTTCGCGAAAGCTTAAAAATTTTATTTCAAATCAAATCGATCTGCGTTCATCACTTTTACAAATGCCTTGATAAAATCATTTACAAAACGATCTTCACCGTCTGCAGCTCCATAGACTTCTGCGATTGCTCTAAGCTCTGTATTAGAACCAAAAATTAAATCTGCTCTCGAACCTGTAAACTTCATCTCTCCAGTCTTGCGATCTGTTCCTGAGAATAACGTATCATCAGATGATAATGCTTTCCAAGTGTAAGAAAAGTCTAATAGATTTACAAAGAAGTCATTTGTAAGCTGACCTAGTCGGTCTGTAAAAACACCTACTTTTGATCCATTATAATTTGCTCCTAACACTCTTAGACCTCCCACGAGAACTGTCATTTCTGGAATAGAAAGGTTTAAAAGCTGCGCACGGTCGATAAGCATTGCTTCGGCCGCCTGAGCTTTCTGTGAACTCTGCACATAGTTTCTAAAACCATCTGCTTTAGGCTCTAAGTATCCAAAACTATCTTTATCAGTCTGCTCTTGAGTAGCATCTACACGACCTGGAGTGAAGGGTACCGTAACCTCTCTACCAGCTTCCATTGCAGCAAGTTCAATTCCAACAGAACCAGCAAGTACAATTAAATCTGCAAGAGATACCTCACCGTCAAATGTATCTTTAATATCTTTTAGAATGATAAGTACTTTATTAAGCTGCTCTGGGTTATTTACTTCCCAGTGACTTTGTGGCGCTAGCTGGATACGTGCTCCATTTGCTCCACCTCTCTTATCAGAGTTTCTAAAAGTTGAGGCACTTGCCCAAGCTGTAGTAACCATTTCTGAAACGGTTAGATCACTATCTGCTATAGCACTCTTTAAAATTTCAATTTGAGCATCGTTTAATGTATACCCGTTTGCGTCTGGAAGGGGATCTTGCCATAATAGTTCTTCACTAGGAACTTCTGGTCCAAGGTATCTAGAAAGAGGGCCCATATCACGGTGAGTAAGCTTATACCAAGCTCTTGCAAAGGCATCCTCAAATGCTTTGTGATCTTCGTGAAACTTTTTTGAAATTTTTAAATACTCTGGATCTACTTTAAGTGCAATATCTGCAGTTGTCATCATAAGGCGTTGCGTTTTAGTAGCGTCGCCTGCTGTAGGTGCCATTCTTGCTTTACTTGCTTCTGTAGGTGTCCATTGGTGTGCTCCTGCTGGACTCTTTGTAAGTTCCCAATCATAATTTAATAGAACGTCAAAGTAATCTGCATCCCATTGTGTAGGGTTAGGTGTCCAAGCACCTTCTAAACCAGAAGTAATTGTATCATCTAAGACACCTGATTTATAACTATTTTTCCATCCAGTACTCATTTCTTCTATGGCTGCTCCGTGAGGTTCTGTTCCCACATATTTATTAGGGTCTGCAGCACCGTGTGCTTTTCCAAAAGTATGCCCACCAGCTACAAGAGCTACGGTCTCTTCATCATTCATCGCCATACGACCAAAAGTCTCTCTCACATTTGCAGCAGATCCCATAGGATCAGGATTTCCATTAGGACCTTCTGGGTTCACATATATCCACCCCATCATTACAGCTCCAAGTGGTGCTTCTAGTTCTCCATCTGCATAGCGCTCATCATTTGCACCCCACTCTGTCTCACTACCCCAGTAGATATCTTGTTCTGGTTCCCAAACGTCTTCACGACCACCGGCAAAACCAAAGGTTGGGAATCCCATAGATTCTAATGCACAGTTACCTGCAAGAATCATTAAGTCTGCCCACGATATTTTATTTCCGTACTTTTTCTTGATAGGCCATAAAAGTAATCGAGCTTTATCAAGGTTACCATTATCTGGCCAGCTGTTTAACGGGGCAAATCGCTGTGTTCCAGAGCTTGCTCCCCCACGACCATCACCTATACGGTATGTACCTGCACTATGCCAAGCCATACGTATCA
>CAWUIT010000139.1:0-7144 GCA_963922345.1 uncultured Dokdonia sp.
CTATTATAGCCTTGACCTTTTACGAGAATAGTTTCCCAAGTGTGAGAAACTACTTTTTCAAACAGATCTGCCTCTGTCTCCCAGAAGCACCAGGTACGATCATTCCCTTTAGACAAATCTTTTTCAATGATTGCAATAGTCTTATTAGAAAAAAAAGGATCACGAGACATACGTAAAGCAGTAGTAAGTCCTGAAAGTCCTGCGCCTATAATGATGTAGTCAAAATGTGTTTGCACGCTATAAAGATACAAGTAAAACTATGAGAACTGTATCTTTGTAGGGTGCAAAAAATCACTATAAATACACAACATTTTACCTTACACCCCACAGGTACGATGTATTGGGAAGAACAAAAGATTCTCTTTATTGCAGATGTACATTTGGGTAAAGTAGCCCACTTTAGAAAGCACGGAAGCGCGGTACCCCAAGATGCACTACTTAAAAATTTTGAGCAGCTAGATGAGGCGATATCTTGTTGTGACCCAAAAGAGGTGTGTTTTTTAGGGGACCTTTTCCACTCTGTAATTAATACAGAATGGCTTTATTTTGAAAAGTGGGTACAACAGCAAACGGCACACCTTACACTCGTTGCTGGAAATCACGATATTATCAATCCATTGCGCTTCGAGCGTTTGGGCATTAAAATTTATGAAGAACGTATTGTACAGAACTTCTTACTCACCCATATTCCAGAGGAGCGTGAGGGCTACTTTAATTTTTGTGGACATATTCATCCAGGGGTTCGTTTAAAGGGAATGGGGCGGCAAATACTTAAAATGCCGTGCTTTTTCAAAAAGTCTAACCAACTTATCCTCCCGGCTTTTGGTGAGTTTACAGGAAACTACATTTTAGAACCTGAAGAAGGAGATGAGGTATTTGTAGTTACTCCAGAGGAGGTAATTCTTATAGATTAGTTTTGTGAAAGTATTAATATCGCTTTCGCGAAAGCGTACATACTTTTACTTAAAAATAGCATTATGAAGAAAATCTATGCCATTGTTAATCTTTTATCTGTTGTACTTGTACTTGCAGTAAATGGTTTGTCACAAGCTCAACGTTGGAATGATACGACGATAGGAGAGCAGTCTGATCAATATGAAAATCTTTTTACGCCAGCTGGTTATGCTTTTTCTATCTGGGGTCTTATTTTCATAATGCTCTTAGCATATGGTATTTTTCAAATACGTCGTGCTTTTTTTAGTAATAAGAAATCACCATTTATTGAACAAACGGGCTGGTGGTTTGCCATTGCAAACATTCTCAATGCGGCGTGGGTAGTAGCATTTACTTATGAGTATATAGGACTTTCTGTAGTAATAATGATTGGTATTCTATCAAGCCTCCTACTTGTCATATGGCGTACCAATATGGAACGGTGGGATGCGCCTATAGAAGTAATTGCTTTTGTGTGGTGGCCTATCTGTATTTACAGCGGCTGGATAGCTGTAGCTACGATCGCAAATTTTTCAGCTTTCTTTTCGAGCATCGGTTGGACCGGAGGAGCACTTACAGAAGTAGTTTGGACCATGGTGATGATTACGATAGCTGTACTGCTCAATGTTCTTATGGTCTGGCTACGCAATATGAGAGAGTTTGCTGCCGTAGCTATCTGGGCCTTTGTAGCGATATTTATAAGACATAAAGATCAATATGAGAGCATTGCTTATTATGCGTTAACAGGTGCTATTGTGCTTTTTATAATCACTATGATCCACGCCTACCGCAATAGGGAAACAGCACCTCACCTAAAATTGAAAGAGCGTTTATCTAAGTAAATACTTCTATGAAACTTACAACACTCATATTTGATATTAATGAAACGCTTTTAGATCTAGCACCGCTTAAAAATAAAATTAAAATTGTGCTCAATGATAGGGAAGATTTGATCCCTTTATGGTTCAGTACACTGTTACATTATTCGCTAGTTGCAAATGCAACATCATCTTATGCAGATTTTAGTGAGATTGGTGTAAACACTCTTTTAATGATTGCTCATTCTAATGATATCGACCTAAGTAGAAGTACTGCCGAAGAAACAATCATTAAACCCTTTCAAGAATTGCTACCTTATAAAGATGTGCAAAGAGGTCTTGAGCGATTGCGAGATAAAGGTTATAAAATGGTTGCACTCACAAATTCTTCTCAAGATGCATTACAAAACAAACTTGAATTTGCAGGGATAAATCACTTATTTGATCACGTCTTAAGCATAGCACCAGTAAAGAAGTTTAAACCCGATGCTGCAGCATACAATTATGCCTTAGATCAAGTTGACTCAGAAGCATCAGAAACTATGATGATTGCCGCACACGCTTGGGATGTTATGGGAGCTCAGGCAGCTGGATTACAGACTTGTTTTGTACAAAGACCTGGTAAAGTACAATACCCCAAAACCATTACTGCAAATCTTACAGTAAAAAATCTAGAAGAACTTGCCGATATCTTAATATAGATTCTCTATTAAAATCAGACCATACTTTGCATATCACTGGCAAATGTTGGGTAGGCAAAAATGGTCTCTCTAAACTGCGTACAGGTAAGCTTTTGCTGGATTGCCATCGCAAATAGATTAATCATCTCGCTAGCTTCTGGAGCAAGAATCTCTGCTCCTAGAATTTCATCATTTTCTCCCTTTAATGTTTTATAACAGTAGTAAGGGGAGTTAAGCCGTCTGACACTAAACCAGTCTGGAACATGCTCTTCTAGAACCTTGTACTTGATACCTTTTTCCTTTGCTTGGTCTTCAGATAATCCCACTGTGGCGAGCTGTGGTGTGGTGTAAACCGCAGTTGGTATTGCAGGAAAAGTATATTTTTTATTTTCTTTTTTTGTTAGTTGTTTCGCGACGTGATTCCCTTCTAAACTTGACAGAGGGGTTAATGGCAATGCACCAGAATCTGCCACATCACCACAGGCATAAACGTTAGGGTTTGATGTACTTTGTAAGTAGCTGTTGACTTTAATTCCTTTCGGAGTACGCTCTATACCCGCCTTGTCTAAGGCTAGCATATCAATAGATGGGACTCTTCCAGAGGTGTTAAAAACCATTCTTGCTTTTATTTCGTGTTCACCATCTTCTGTATCATAAAAAACACGTGTATTTTTTTGAAGAGCCTCTGCGCCAGAGACAGATGCATTTAAAATAAATGTAATCCCTATCTCTTCTGAGGCCTTTTGTAATTGATTTGTAATGTCCTGATCAAACATCTGTAATATGCGTTCCCCTTGTTCAATTACGGTCACCTCAACTCCGCATCGAGCAGCAATATGAGCAAACTCAAGTGCGATGTATCCACCACCCACAAATATGATGCTCTCCGGTAATTCCGGGAGATCTAGAAAATCGTCAGATATCTTAAAAAGTTCAGCGCCTTTAAAATGAAGTGGTCTAGGCATAAGCCCAGTGGCAATTACAACTTTATCATACGTTACTTTTTTACCTTCTACACTAAGCATCCCATCTTCAAGAAATTCTGGAGACTGATGGTACATTTTTATCCCTTTCTTATCTAGAGATTCCTCTGTTTTAACAGGCATAGCGGAGACAAAATTTTCCTTGAATTTCTGCAGGGCTTGCCAGTTTATTCTTGGTACTTCGGTAACGTTAACTTCGGCCATGTCAGTCGTGCGAGCTATAACCTCGCTTGCATTGAGAAGTACTTTTTTTGGGTCACAACCTCTATTTGCACACGTGCCGCCATACTCACGATTATCTGCAATAGCAACCTTCATACCTGCCTTAGCACACTGGGTAGCGACTATCCTTCCGGCACTTCCCGAACCTATTACAAAAACATCAAAGTGTTCAAATCCCATCTTTCTCTTTTTTGTTAAAGGTAGCAAGGGAGAGCTTTTTCTGGTGTTATGAAAATGGTAAAATTGATAACCAAGCTTTCGCGAAAGCGTACTCAACCCTATCTTTGTTAAAAATTCTATACGTGAGTAAAACCGAACTCTCGCAACAACTTGCTCAGTCTTCCCAATTAGGAAAACTAGGGGAAGCTATTGCCCATTCTCAAAATATCCAGGCAAAGGGGCTAGTAGGATCCTCCCTTTCATTTACTATAAGCACGTTGTTTAAAAGTCAAGAGCGACCTGTGCTCGTAATCTTAAATGATAAAGAGGAGGCCGCTTATTACCTTAATGACCTTGAACAACTACGTAAGGAAGAAAATGTACTCTTTTATCCAGGTAGTTATAGACGCCCTTACCAAATAGAAGAGACAGATAATGCAAATATCTTATTAAGAGCAGAGGTTTTAAATCGAATTAATTCACGTAAAAAGCCAGCATTAATTGTAACGTATCCAGACGCCCTTTTTGAGAAAGTAGTGACTCGCAAGGAGCTGGATCGCCAGACCTTAAAAGTATCTGTAAACGATAAGCTCTCATTAGACTTTGTAAATGAGATGTTATTTGAGTACAAGTTTAAACGTGTGGATTTTGTTACAGAACCAGGAGAATTTTCTGTGCGAGGTGGTATTGTAGATGTATTCTCATTTTCTCACGATGAGCCGTACCGCATTGAGTTTTTTGGAGATGAGGTAGATAGCATTAGAACCTTTGATGTTGAGAGTCAGCTATCATCAGATCAGGTTAAAAAGATCTCAATTATGCCTAATGTTGAGAATAAGGCATTAGAAGAAAAAAGGGATAGCTTTTTAAACTACATACCTGCCAAAACTGTTGTTTTTATAAAAAATAGATCCTTGCTATATGATCGCACAGATCAAAATTTTACAAAGGCCGAGGAAGCATTTGAAAACCTATCTAAAGAAATTAATCGCAATGCACCAGAAGAACTCTTTTGTCACGGGCAGCATTTAAAACACCAACTAGAAAAATTTACTACGGTAGATCTAGGCAGTAGCGCAGAGGTAGGAGAGGTACATAGTTCTGTAACTTTTAATATCGCTCCACAACCTTCATTTAATAAACAATTTGATCTCCTTATTGAAAACTTAAATGAAAATCACAATAACGGATTTAAAAATATTATTACGTGTGTAAGTGAGCAACAGGCAAAACGTTTTCACGATATTTTTGACGATGCAGATGCTAAGGTCGCTCCTTACGAGACCATCGTATTATCACTATACCAGGGATTTATAGAAAATGATCTAAAGCTAGCTGTTTATACAGACCATCAAATATTTGAACGCTATCATAAATTTAATCTCAAAAATGGGTATGCAAAGAAGCAGGCCATTACCATTAAAGAGCTTACTAATCTTAACGTAGGCGATTATGTAACACATATAGACCACGGGATAGGCAAATTTGGAGGTTTGCAAAAAATTGATGTAGAAGGTAAAATGCAAGAGGCAATCAAGCTCATCTATGGAGAGCGCGATATTTTATACTTAAGTATACACTCCTTACATAAAATCACAAAGTATAACGGTAAAGACGGCAAACCGCCACAAATCTATAAGCTAGGTAGTAATGCTTGGAAAAAGCTTAAGGCAAAAACAAAGTCGCGTGTTAAGCACATTGCCTTTAATCTTATAAAATTGTACGCAAAGCGCAGATTACAAAAAGGATTTGCTTTTGGCCCTGATACACACATGCAGCACGAGCTGGAAGCTAGTTTTATTTATGAAGATACACCCGATCAGAGTACGGCTACAGAAGATGTAAAAAGAGATATGGAGAGCGACCGCCCGATGGATCGCCTGGTGTGTGGAGATGTAGGTTTTGGAAAAACGGAGGTCGCCATACGTGCCGCCTTCAAGGCAGTAGATAATTGCAAGCAAGTTGCTGTTTTAGTACCTACAACTATACTTGCTTACCAGCATGCACGTACTTTTAAAGAGCGATTAAAAGGGTTTCCAGTAACTGTTGATTACCTCAATCGCTTTAGAACAGCCAAAGAAAAACGCGAGGTACTAGCAGGTCTTGAGTCTGGTGCTGTAGATATCGTTATAGGGACACATCAACTCACAAGTAAGAATGTTAGGTTTAAAGACTTAGGCTTGCTCATTATAGATGAGGAGCAAAAGTTTGGAGTCGCGGTAAAGGACAAATTAAAGACAATCTCAGAAACTGTAGATACGCTCACCCTCACGGCTACACCCATCCCGAGAACACTTCAATTCTCACTTATGGCGGCTCGCGATCTTAGTACTATTACAACACCGCCGCCTAATCGATATCCTATCGAGAGTAATGTTGTCCGGTTTTCTGAGGAAGTTATACGAGACGCTATTTCCTATGAGATCCAGCGCGGTGGGCAGGTGTTCTTTATACATAATCGGATTGAAAATATTAAGGAGGTAGCAGGCCTTATACAACGTCTAGTGCCAGATGCAAAAGTGGGCATAGGTCACGGGCAAATGGAAGGAAAAACGTTAGAAACAAAGATGCTTGCATTTATGAATGGAGAGTTTGATGTGCTCGTATCTACAACCATTGTAGAGAGTGGTCTCGACGTGCCTAATGCAAACACCATTTTTATAAATAATGCAAATAACTTTGGCCTCTCTGATCTTCACCAGATGCGAGGTCGAGTAGGACGTAGCAATAAGAAGGCATTTTGCTATTTTATCACACCACCCTATTCTGCAATGACAGAAGATGCACGTAAGCGTATCCAAGCGCTAGAGCAATTTTCTGTTCTGGGAAGTGGTTTTAATATCGCTATGAAGGATCTCGAGATTAGAGGAGCTGGAGACCTCTTAGGAGGTGAGCAGAGTGGTTTCATCAATGAGATTGGGTTTGATACCTACCAGAAAATACTCAATGAAGCGATAGAAGAGCTTAAGGAAGATGAGTTTGCCGAAATATACAAGGAGGATCCCGCTTTCGCGAAAGCAGAAAAAGAATATGTAAAAGACACAGTTATAGACACAGACTTTAGTCTGCTTTTTCCTGACGATTATGTAAACAGTATTACAGAGCGCCTTAATTTATATACCCAGCTCAATAATGTAAAAACGGAAGAGCAACTAGATGCCTTTGAAGCAAAGCTTGTAGATCGTTTTGGGCCCTTGCCAGAAGAGGCCGAAGATTTGCTTGACTCTGTGCGTATAAAATGGGTAGCAACCCGAATAGGACTAGAAAAAGTAGTGTTGAAAAATGGTAAGCTCACCGGCTTCTTTATTGCAGATCAACAAAGCCCTTTTTATCAAACAGCAACCTTTGG
>CAWUIT010000140.1:0-7106 GCA_963922345.1 uncultured Dokdonia sp.
GTTTTTAAAACAACATCATCTGTAGAAAGTACGCTACCATTAACAGTAGATCGCAAGTTACCCACCCTCCACTGGCTAGCAATACTATGCCGCAATCCATTGTAATAATCTTTAAAGTTTAAATTCTGGAATTGATAGGTAACCAATCCATTTTTCGCGGAAGCGTAATTAAGCCCAATAGTTGAAAAGCTTTGAGTCCCTAACAACCCGCCGTTTGCATTTGCTAGTGAATTTTCCAAATTCCAATCACGATTAAACTCGACATTATATAACCCTTCAATATTTACAAAATCTTCTTGAATAAAATCCCAATTTCCAAAAGTATTAAGGGTGCTTGTACTGTCTTTTTTGTAAAGCTGCTGCGTTATGTTTATATGAGTTGCATACCCATCATTGTCTTGATCATCTATCGCAGAAAATGTATTTACATCATTCTTACTGCCAGCTGCCTCAAAATTAATAATTGTCTTTTCAGAGGGTGTATACACGCCGTTTACAACGCCCATTTGTAACAAGGTTGGAGCAAAAAGCTGAATTTGAGGAGCAAAGTTACCTTGCGGGATACCGTTTATGGGTGCCACATATTGAAAGGTGCGTTGTAGCGTATTTGTTGTGTTTAAAATATAATCGCCTTGGTTGTCTCCTACGTTTGTAAAACGTATTTGAAAGAGCGTTTCTTCTGGGTCTGTACTAAACTCAAATACGGTCACACCGTCTACTATAACTTGTCTATATAAAATTTTATTTTCATCAAATGAATCTGGAATGGCACTTGGTGCAATCATTTGATCCATATTATCACCAGCAGCTTTGAGTAAAGTAACCTGCTCAGGAGTAAGATTTTGTTGAAGTGGTTGATTTTTTGCATCACTTTCTGAATACACATGGGCAGAGACACGCAATTTATCATTATTACGGAAGCTCCCGCCACCATAAGCAAGCACTCTCGTGTATCTCCTTTCTGAAAATTGATACTCAACGTTGATGCGCATCTCACTTGTGATAGGATAGGTAGCATTAAAACGTATCTCACCAGCATTATAATCTATAATATAATCTTCACTCTCACCTCTTACTAGAGGAACACCGTTCACATATACGGTCTCACTTCCTGAGACTACGAGTACAAAAAGTTCGCCATTGGGACCCTTAAGCTTATATGGCCCTTGATTACCTTCTTGACCTGTAAATATGCTTTGCGTAAAAACACCTCGTACTAGCGCTCCAGATGCAAATAGATCTGTTTTATTTTGCTCGGTGTGATTTAATGTTCCGCCCAGAGCAAGACCTTGGATTTTTTTTGTAAACTTCCCAAAGTACGACTCCGTGTTTTGCAGGTTGATGTCACCTGCTCTAATATTCCAATTATCAGAAAATAGTTCAATAAATACTTGATCAAATTCATCCAGATTTTGCGAGTACCCACCTTGCTGGCTTGGGATATTTGCGTCTTGTATGGATGCCCTCAACGTTACTTTGTCATTTAACTTCCCACTTATCTGTAAATCTAATTCCGAATTTAAAGTACTGTTTTGACTATTACCTACTGCAACCCCACGCAAGATGCTCCCACTCACATTAAGGCCCGCAAATGGAACTAGTGTATTTTTCCTTCTATCTTGACGTAGGCTTACAATCTTGTCTAATGCTCCTGTAGTGTTAACCACCCTGCGAGCATCATATTTAGAATATGATTTTGATAAGAAGTCCGGGTAAACACGATATGTAAATATGAGTGAGTCTGGTTGCAATGTATCTTTCGCTTTAAGCGAAAAAAGACTTTTTCCATAATCTATTGAGTAGGCGGTACTGTCAATAACACTCCCTTGCAGTGTTGTTACTTTAAAAAGAAAGGGATTAATACTAACTGTATCTATTACTATGGTATCTCTTAATGCCACCTTTTTAGTGCGCGTCTGTTGAGCCAAAACGGTGGTCGTGCAGAGAATGAAGAAAAAAGTGTAATAAACGCGCATCAATAGTAAAACTCCTATCTAAGGTAAATAGTACAATCTATCAAAGGTAAACTTTCTACCCTTTTTACGTAGTGTAGGAAAAAGCTAATTTATAACTTAGCACTACGATAAAAAGCCTATGAAAATCATCTCTTACAATGTAAATGGAATACGTGCTGCGCTGCGCAAAGATTTTGATGTCTGGCTTAAACAAGCAGATCCAGACGTAGTGCTTTTGCAGGAAACAAAGGCAACTCCAGACCAGGTGGACACAGCAATATTTGAAAACCTAGGATATGAACATTATTGGTTTAGCGCACAAAAAAAAGGATATAGTGGCGTAGCTGTACTCACCAAAAAAACACCAAAAAATGTTGCCTACGGCACAGGCATCGCATCGATGGATTTTGAAGGGAGAAATATTAGGTTGGATTTTGACTCGGTCTCTGTGATGAGCTTATATCTACCCTCTGGAACTAATATTGCGCGCCTTGAACATAAATTGGAGTATATGTCATTATTTCAAGATTATGTAAATGAGCTCAAACAAGATGTACCTAACCTTGTGATTGGTGGTGACTACAACATTTGCCATCAGGCCATAGATATACACGATCCAGTACGTAATAAAAATGTAAGTGGCTTTCTCCCGGTAGAGCGTGAGTGGATCGGTAATTTTATGGAAAGTGGCTTTATAGATTCCTTTAGACACCTCAATAAAGAACCCGATATGTACACGTGGTGGAGCTATAGAGCAAATGCCCGGGCTAACAATAAAGGCTGGCGTATTGATTATAATATGGTGAGTGAGCCTCTACGTGATCAGATAGAAAGAGCAGTTATTCTATCTGATGCAAAACACAGCGACCACTGCCCTCTTATGGTTGAACTTAAAACCCCTTATTAATGAAAAGTTTTTTGAAAAAAGCAGCAAGCGTGCTCCTTACCCTAGGCCTTTTTGTGGCGTGTGTACCCGCAAAAAAATATGAAGATCTTGAAGCCCGGTACAGTAGGCTGCGCAAAGACAATCGCAATCTCACTGATAATCTTAGTGAGCTTAAGGCACAATTAAAAAATGTAAGTAGTGACTATGACCAAACAACAGAGGAGCTAGACCAAACAACTAAAAAAATAGCGATGCTTGAGGCAGATTACGCTTCCGCGAAAGCAAATCTCGAGCAGTTACAAGCAAGTTATAATGCGTTGGAAGCAAATAGCAGTGCTGCTATTGCCGAAAACTCACAAAAAAATCGGGAGCTTCTTGCAGAATTAGAGTCAAAACAGAAAGACCTCGCCGAAAAAACAGCCGCCTTAGAAGCTGAAAGAACGAGACTTGAAAAACTACAAAAGGATCTGGCAGATCGCTCTGCGCGTGTAGATGAGCTAGAAGGTGTGATTGCAGCAAAAGATGCAAAAATGCGCGCCCTTAAAGAGTCCATATCAAAAGCACTTACAGATTTTGAAGGTAAAGGCCTCACGGTAGAACAGCGAGATGGCAAAGTATATGTATCGTTAGAAAACAAGCTACTTTTTGACTCTGGGAGCTGGACTGTAGGAAGCAATGGTACAAAAGCTGTAAAACAATTAGGAAGTGTTCTAGCAGACAATCCAGAGATTGCAGTGCTGATAGAAGGGCATACGGATAATGTGCCTTACGGCGGTAGTGGCAATCTTAAAGGAAATTGGGATCTCAGTGCAAAAAGAGCTACGGCCATTGTAGAAATACTACGAACTAATAAAAACATCGATCCAAAAAATCTAACGGCAGCAGGCCGCGGTGAGTATGCACCTGTAGTAGATAATGATACTGCAGAAAACAAAACCAAAAACAGACGTATTGAAGTCATTCTCACTCCCAAACTGGACGAAGTAACTGCGCTATTGAATGATATCGAATAAGAATTATTAAACGTCTTAACCTTCTATTTTAGTAAGATCTATGAAATACACTACACTACCCACTACAGATATAAAAGTTTCTAAAATTTGTCTTGGCTCTATGACTTGGGGCCGTCAAAACACAGAAGAAGAAGGCCACGAGCAAATGGATTATGCCTTGGATAATGGCGTAAATTTTATCGATACTGCAGAGATGTACAGTGTTCCATTTCAAGCAGAGACATACGGCGCTACAGAAAAAATCATAGGCACTTGGCTCAAGAAGAATAATAATCGTGATAAGATAGTCCTCGCTTCAAAAATTACAGGTCCAAGCCCAACCTTTGCTCCCATAAGGGACAATCTAGGTTTTTCAAAAGAGGCACTTGATGAAGCTTTAAATCAAAGTCTTAAGAGATTGCAGACAGATTACTTAGATCTTTACCAATTACATTGGCCAGAGCGCGAGACTAATTATTTTGGAAAACGAGGTTATGAGCATAACCCAGATGAGCAATGGCAAGATAATATTGCAACCATTTTAGACTCATTAGAAACGTATGTAAAAGAAGGTAAAATAAGACACATTGGACTTTCTAATGAGGTACCATTTGGAGTTATGCGTTTTATGGAGGAAGCCCGTAAAGGGAAGCCCAGAGCCATTACTGTTCAAAACCCATATAATTTACTTAATAGAAAAGATGAAATAGGCTTGACAGAAGTGTTACATCGTGAGAATATAGGTCACCTACCCTACTCACCTTTAGGCTTTGGTCAACTTACAGGAAAATATCTCGATGGATATCCTAAAGATGCTCGAGTTACAATGTTTCCTAACTACAATCGCTATCATAATGACAATTCTTTTGAAGCTACACGCAGGTATAAAAAGATAGCAGACCAGCACAGTATGAGTTTAACTCAGATGGCCCTCGCTTTTGTAACAGATCGACCCTTTGTAACCGCAAATATTATTGGAGCTACAAGTATCAAACAGCTTAAAGAAAATATTGGTAGCGCGGCAATAACCTTAAGTGATGAGATATTAAAAGAAATTGATCAGGTACACGAGGCTATTCCTAACCCTGCTCCATAGTTTACAGGAAAGATACATTTATGATTTTACGCTTTCGCGAAAGCGTAGACACCCATCTCCTATTAACTTACAAAGGCACTATATCCCGTGATCGCTCTACCTACAATGAGTGTATTAATTTCCTTAGTGCCTTCATAAGAGTAAATAGCCTCTGCATCTGCCACAAAGCGGGCTACATTGTACTCTAATAAGATCCCATTACCACCCATTACCTCTCTGGCGCGACTTACTACATCTCGGGTACGCATAGAACAAAACACTTTTGCTAGCGAGGCGTGCTCATCTGTTAATAATTCTTGATCTTGCAATTCTGATAGTCTAAAACATAGCGTTTGCATAGCGGTAAGATTACTAAGCATCTCTACAAGGTGATTTTGGATTAATTGAAAAGAGGCTATAGGCCGACCGAATTGCTCTCGTTTTTTAGTATACTTTAGAGCGTTTTCGTAAGCGCCACGCGCACAACCCACTGCTTGCCAAGCCACGGCAGCACGTGTCATTTTGAGCACTGCTGCCGTGTCTTTAAAAGAATTTGCATTTTGAAGACGATCACTTTCTGAAATGCGACAATTATCTAGTTTTATTAAAGCATTTTGTACGGTACGCAAGGCCATTTTATCTTGCATTTTTTCTGCTTTGAAGCCTGGGTTTTCTTTACGTACTAAAAATCCTTTTACCCGATTAGAAACTTCATCTCTAGCCCAGATGATAATCACATCTGCAAAGGTGGCGTTGCCTATCCATTTTTTTTCTCCATTGAGAATCCACTCATCACCCTCCTGACGGCAGGTTGTACCAAGACCACCCGCTGCTCCAGAACCTACTTCTGGCTCTGTTAATCCAAAGGCTCCTATCTTTTCCATACGCTGCATTTGTGGGAGCCATTCTTCTTTCTGGGCTTCACTCCCGCATAAATAAATAGATCCCATTGCTAGACCGCTATGAACTCCAAAAAATGTGGAAATAGATACATCTACCCTCGCAAGCTCCATTGCCATAATACCCTCCATCAAAAAACTTTCTCCAGGACAGCCATAGCCCTTGTAAGCAAGACCAGCTATATTGAGTTTTGCCATTTCTGGAATGATGTGATGTGGAAACTCCGCCCGATTCCAAAAATCATTTGCGATGGGCTGGATATGATCTTCCATAAAATTGCGCACCTTAATCTGTATTTTACGCTGCTCTGGTGTGAGTTGTAATGCGAGGTCATAAAAATCACCGTCTATAGGTGGTAATTTGTGCTGGCCTTTCTTACTTTGACTTTTGAGCATTTTCATTAAACCTTTAAGCTGCCTATCATCAAGATTGCCTACAGCAGCCATTACTTCTGGAAGGTCAATTTTTTTTGAAATTTTTGCAACAGCATCAAGGTCAACCTCTTTCATCAGGTTTAACGTTTGCTTTATTTTAGAGAAGATGGACATATATCTAGTTTTAATTCTTCTAAAGATAATAGAATTAAAAATCTAGATTTCAGTTTTAGTATTTCATTAAGTATTCTACCCAAAAAGATGTCGCACAACATCATGTACTTTGGCAACCTTAATGATATTGATGTGGTAATTTTGATTTGGGATTTTGCAATACTTTGAAATTACAATACTTGTAAAGCCTAGCTTTTCTGCCTCAAGGATGCGCTGCTCAACTCTATTTACAGGCCTCACCTCTCCTGCGAGACCTATCTCTGCCGCAAAGCACATAGACTTATCTACCGCAATATCCACATTAGAAGAAAGGACCGCTGCGACAACAGCTAGATCTATCGCTGGATCATCTACAGATATGCCTCCAGTGACATTTAAAAAAACATCCTTAGCCCCTAATTTAAAACCTGCTCTCTTTTCAAGCACAGCCAGAAGCATATTAAGTCGCTTTACATTGTAGCCTGTACTGCTGCGTTGTGGAGTTCCATAAACTGCAGTACTTACCAAAGCTTGTATCTCTATCATAAGAGGTCGCATACCTTCCATAGTAGTAGCAATGGCGGTACCACTGAGGTCTTCATCATTTTTTGAAATGAGAATCTCACTAGGGTTACTCACTTCCCTAAGACCGCTTCCTTGCATCTCATAAATACCCAATTCACTAGTGCTCCCAAAACGATTTTTATGAGCTCTTAAAATTCTATAGACGTGATTGCGATCTCCTTCAAACTGCAATACAGTATCTACCAT
>CAWUIT010000141.1:0-7069 GCA_963922345.1 uncultured Dokdonia sp.
AGAAAGTATTGAAGTGGTTTTTGTACCTCTCCTCGCTTATGATAGCGAAGGAAATCGTATAGGCTACGGTAAAGGATTTTACGATCGCTTTTTAGCAGAATGCCCTTCAGAAGTTATTAAAATAGGATTAAGCTACTTTGATCCGATAGACGGTAAAATAGCATCTAGCTCTACAGATGTAAAGCTAGATTATTGTGTAACACCAAAAAACAGCTATAAATTTTAGGTGCCTTTGTATAATTTGGTATCTTAAAAGATGATTATATTCATTATTAGCTAGACTTAGAGCATTTTAATATGAGCGCAACAGATCATTTTTCTATTGACGATTTCTACTATCGTGAGATCTCAGAGCTCACTGAAGCGGGAGGATGGAGTATTGACTTTGAGAATAAGAAAAGTTTTTTTGATAATCAGGCTAGAAAAATTCTCAATGTTCCTGAAAATTATACTCCTACGCTTAAAACTGGATATAGATTTTATGCAGAAGAGCACCTTGAAAAAGCAAACACACTCTTTTTTGAATGTGCACAAGGACACCCTTTCTCCACACAAATTAAAATGAAGACCTATGATGGAAATGTTTTTTGGGCAAAAGCAAAGGGAATACCACTCAAAAATAAAAAGGATACTATTATAGGCATAAGAGGTGTCTTTCAGAATATAGATAAAATCAAAACTCATGAGGTAGAGTTAGAGCAATCTCTTAAACTCATTGAAGGCCACAACACAAGATTATACGATTTTGCACATATTATATCTCATAACCTGAGATCACAGGTGAGTAATTTACTAATGTCTGCTGCACTTTTTGAAACATCTAACCTGTCTGACGATCAGAGTGAGCTTTTAGATAATTTCAAAAAAATAGGTCAAAACCTCGACGTAACCTTAAAGCATCTCAATAAAATTGTAAGTGTGCACAGCGCAGCCTCAAAAGGTAAAGAAAATGTGAATATTCAAGAAGTTTACGATAGAGTCCTAGGTGGTATATCCCAAACCATTAAGCAAAATAACGCAACATTTCATACAGACTTTTCAAAAGTTCCTGAGATTCAATATATAGAAGCATACTTAGAAAGCGTGTTACAAAATTTAATTACAAATGCGATACGCTATAAACATCCAGAACGAGATCCAGAAATAACAATTTTTACATACGAAGAATATGGAAAAGCCAAGCTTGTTGTACGTGATAATGGATTGGGAATAGACTTAGATCAACACGGAGATGATCTCTTTAAAATTTACAAAACATTCCATGATAATGAAGATGCATTAGGGTTAGGTCTATTTTTAACCCGTAATGAGGTAGAAGCTTTAGGTGGAGAGATTAATGTAACAAGTAAAGTGGGCAAAGGCTCAAAATTTATTGTAACTTTAAGTTGACATAAATCCCCGAGTTGAATGAACTATCCAATAGAAATTGCTTGTATCATAGACGATGATGATATGTATGTAAGCTTAATTACAAAAGTCATAGACCTTCGTAACCTTGCAAAGAATCTCCTAGTTTTTAAAAATGGCAAAGAGGCGCTTTCTTATTTTGTAAATACGTTTCAAAATATGGAAGACAGAGCAATACCTCAAGTGATTCTACTTGATTTAAACATGCCTGTTATGGACGGTTGGAGCTTTCTAGAGGAACTTGGTAAGCACGATTTTCCAGCTCTTAATGCTGTAACACTATATATTGTGAGCTCTTCTATTAATCCTGTAGATATAGAGCGATCTAAAGAGATCAATCTAGTAAAAGATTTTATTGTTAAACCTATCGCCCCTGAGGCACTTGCCGAAATTTTTTCTCAGAAAGTAGCTTAAACGTTGGAATCTTGTGGAGACTGCTCCTCATCTTGAGGGAAAACACGCTTGTTAAAAACAAGTAAAATACCCACTCCAGTACTTATCGCCATATCTGCTATATTGAAAATAGCATTAAAGAAGGTAAAAGTCTTCCCACCTATAAAAGGTATCCACTCGGGCCATACAGCATCTTGAATAAAAGGGAAATATAGCATATCTACCACTTTCCCAAAAAGTGGATCTGCATACCCACCACCTTCAGGCATAAAGGTAGCAATCTGGCTAGGCGTACTTTCACTAAATATGGAACCATATATAAGCGAGTCTATGATATTACCTACGGCACCAGCAAAAACAAGAGATAATGCAATGGTAAGGAGCTTTGGAGCGTGATTTTTTATGGATTTATATAGGTAATAACCTATTACGGGTGCGATAATTAATCGAAAGAGAGACAATGTGATTTTCCCATATTTGCCAGGTAATTCTACTCCCCAAGCTGCACCTTGATTTTCAACAAAGAATATTTGAAACCAGTCAAAACCAAATACTTGGATACTCTCACGTAAATAAAAGTTCGTTTTAATATAAACTTTTAAGACTTGGTCCAGTAGGAGTATCAAAAAGACTATAAGACCGGCTTTTTTAAGAGACATAGTTGTTTTTTTGAGGGGACAAAAGTAAGTTAATTATAGTGATTTCTGTAATGTGATATCTCCATCAATACTTTTGACTACTAAGGGAGGCCCAAGTTCGATTTCTGGAGAGATAAAAATTTTCCCTTGACGAGAAGTCGCGGTAACATTTGCTCTGTCTAAATTTATAGACACACTGCCCGATATGGTGTTAATTTTTGCGCTTTCGCGAAAGCGAAATCCTTCTCCTCGAAAGTGCCCTCTTCCTAAGTCAATACGTACCTGGCCAAAATTTCCATCTGTATCTAAGCTAGCCAGTGTTGAATAAACAGAAAGATCTATTCCAGAAGGCACATTAAGCTCTAATTCTATAGCCATTACTTTATGAGCAGATAGTTTATCATTAAATGGAATATAATCTGGGGTTTTACCCGTAGTTATTTTTAGAATACCATTTTCAACGACGGCATTTAAAAGTGTACTCGCAAAAATTTCTCCATCAATAATAGTGTGTAAGGTAATTTTATCTGTATCTACCGCATGTACTCTTACCTCAAAAATCTCATTGCTATTAATGTATAATTCCTTTACGGTAGATGCGTCGTAAGAATTTGACAATCGTTTTTGAGCAGCAACTACAGTTGTTGAAAGTATAAGTAAAAGTCCAAATAATGCTCGCAAACCTAATATGATAATAAGTAATTTATAGAATAGATTTTAAAAATACGTATAGATGCAAAAACGCCCTTGACAAAGAGCGCTCTTATAATTGTTTCAAGAAAATACCGTAATATCTTCTATCATTAACTCTGCATGTTTTTTGCTTCGATGCTCAAAGTGGCGTGTGGGACTAGCTTTAAGCGTTCTGGATTTATAAGTTTTCCAGTTACTCTACAGATACCATATGTTTTATTCTGTATACGTGTTAGAGCGTTTTTAAGATCTCTTATAAACTTCTCTTGTCGTATGGCAAGAGCACTGTTTGCCTCTTTACTCATTGTGGCACTACCTTCTTCAAATGATTTAAATTGAGGAGAGGTGTCATCTGTACCATTATCTCCATCATTGAGGTATGCACTTTTAATGAGCTCAAGATCGTGCTGTGCTTTTTCAATTTTTTTTAAAATAAGCTGCTTAAATTCCTCAAGCTGTGCATCACTAAATCTTTCTTGTGTGTCGGTAGCCATAACTATTGTTTTGAAATGGTTAAATATGTTTTGATATCATCAAATGCAATTTCTAGACCATTATCTATAGAGGATACTACTTCTAGAGAATCTGCAAGTGTTTCTGCTTTAATATATGCTGCATTGCTTGCAACGGTTTGTGATATTGTAGGTTCTTCTTGTAAGGTAACATGTATGCGATCTGTCACCTCAAACCCAGAGTCTTTACGTAAATTCTGGATGCGATTTACAAGCTCTCTAGCGACACCTTCTTTCTTTAAGTCTTCACTTATAGTAACATCCAGAGCAACTGTCACTCCAGCATTACTCGCAACAAGCCATCCCTCAATATCTTGCGATGTTATCTCAACGTCGCTAGCCTGCAAAATAGTATTTTCTCCGTTAATTTCTACAGTTAATTGACCTTCCTGCTCAATTTTTGCAATATCTCCAGCCTCTAAGCTATTTATTTTGCTGGCAATGAGCTTCATATCTTTTCCAAAACGAGGGCCAAGAACCTTAAAATTGGGTTTAATTTGTTTAACTAGTATCCCAGAATCGTCAGATATGAGTTCAATGTCTTTTACATTTACCTCAGATTTAATTAAATCTGCAACAGCCTCTATTTCACTTCGATCTGCATCATTTAGCACGGGAATCATAATACGTTGCAAAGGTTGACGTACTTTAATCTTTTCCTTTGCTCTGAGCGAGAGCGTGAGCGAACTCACGATTTGCGCTTTTTGCATTTTGTGCTCAAGTGCTGTGTCAATATATTTTGTATCGCTTTCTGGGAATTTTGCAAGATGTATACTTTCAAAAGATTCTTTTCCTGTTGCGGCATTTAAATCTTTGTAAAGCTTTTCCATAAAGAAAGGAGCAACTGGAGCACTTAATTTTGCCACCGTTTCTAAACAGGTGTAAAGCGTTTGATATGCCGAAATTTTATCGGTTCCATACTCGCCTTTCCAAAAGCGTCTTCTACTTAACCTCACGTACCAGTTAGAAAGATTTTCTTGCACAAATTTATCAATCGCTCTAGTGGCCTTTGTGGGCTCATAGGCTGCATAAAATGTATCTACTTCAGCAATGAGACTGTGTAGTTCTGAGAGGATCCAGCGGTCTATTTCTGGACGTTGTGATAATTCTATTTCCGCTTCCGCGAAAGCGAAATTATCCAGATTTGCATAGAGGGCAAAGAAGTTATACGTGTTGTATAATGTCCCAAAAAACTTACGTTTTACCTCTTCAATACCATCAAGATCAAACTTGAGGTTATCCCAAGGGTTTGCATTAGAGATCATATACCAGCGTGTGGCATCTGGTCCATAGGTTTCTAACGTTTCAAACGGATCTGTAGCATTGCCTAAACGCTTAGACATTTTTTGCCCGTTCTTGTCTAGTACGAGTCCATTAGATACTACATTTCTATATGCAACGTCGTCAAAAATCATTGTTGCAATGGCGTGTAGCGTGTAAAACCATCCTCGAGTCTGGTCTACACCTTCTGCTATAAAATCTGCTTTACGCCAGGTGTCTTCTACGAGTTCTTTATTTTCAAAAGGGTAGTGCCATTGTGCGTAGGGCATAGACCCAGAGTCAAACCACACATCAATAAGATCTGCCTCACGTTTCATAGGCTCGCCACTATCTGAGACGAGTGTAATTTTATCTACCACATTCTTGTGAAGGTCTACAAGCTCGTAGTTTTCTTCACTCATATCGCCTACTTTAAATCCTTCAAAAGGATCTTCAGTCATCACGCCTTTGTCTAATGCCTTTTGGATTTCGGCTTTAAGTTCGGCAATGGAGCCTATGAGAATTTCTTCCTTACCATCTTCGGTACGCCATATAGGGAGTGGGATTCCCCAAAAACGGCTACGGGATAAATTCCAGTCATTTGCATTTGCAAGCCAGTTGCCAAAACGACCTTCTCCGGTAGATTGTGGTTTCCAGTTTATACCCAGATTAAGCTCGTGCATGCGCTCTTTAAAGTCGGTAACTTTAATAAACCAAGAATCGAGTGGGTAATATAATACAGGCTTATCTGTACGCCAGCAATGTGGGTAACTGTGTACGTACTTTTCAACCTTAAATGCTTTGTTTTCTTCTTTAAGACGGATGGCCAGCTCTACGTCCATTGATTTTTCTGGAGCCTCACCATCTGTATAATATTCGTTTTTAATGTATTTGTTGCCAAACTCTTTGAGCTCAGGGCGAAATTTACCCTGAAGGTCTACTAGAGGTACGAGATTATCATTCTCATCTTTAATGAGCAATGGTGGCACTTCTGGCGAAGCTAGTTTTGCAACCAAAGCATCATCTGCACCAAAAGTAGGGGCTGTGTGTACGATTCCTGTTCCATCCTCTGTGGTAACAAAATCTCCAGCAATTACACGAAACGCATCTTGAGGATTATCATTAGGTTGTACAAAGTCAAACAGTTGCTCGTAACGAAGTTCAAGAAGATCTTGGCCTTTAAATTCTCTACTTACGTAGTATGGTATTTTTTTATCTCCAGCATTGTAAGCGTCCAATTCTTCTTTCGCGGAAGCGGAAACAAACTTTTTATCAAATTGCTTACTTACTAATGCTTTTGCACAAATCACTTTTATAGGCTCGAAGGTGTATTGATTATACGTTTCAACAAGGACATAATCTATTTTCTTCCCAACAGTAAGGGCGGTATTAGAAGGTAAAGTCCAAGGTGTCGTGGTCCAAGCAAGTAGGTAGGTGTTGCCATCTCCCAACTCTTGTGCAAGTGGGTTATCCCCTTGACTAGTCACTTTAAATTGTGCTGTTACGGTAGTATCTGTTACATCTCTGTAACAACCAGGCTGGTTGAGCTCGTGACTGCTTAATCCGGTTCCAGCCTTAGGAGAATAGGGTTGTATGGTGTAGCCTTTATAAAGCAAATCTTTAGTGTAGATTTGTTTAAGAAGCCACCACACGGTCTCCATATATTTAGACTTATAAGTGATATATGGGTCCTCCATATCTACCCAATAGCCCATCTTTTCAGTAAGGTCGTTCCAGATATCTGTGTAGCGCATCACGGCTTTTTTACAAGCCTCGTTGTACTCTTCTACAGAGATTTTTGTGCCTATATCTTCCTTAGTAATCCCTAATTCTTTCTCTACGCCAAGTTCTACAGGAAGTCCATGGGTATCCCAACCAGCTTTGCGCTTTACTTGGAACCCTTTCATGGTTTTATAACGCGGGAAAATATCTTTAATGGCGCGAGCTAGTACGTGGTGTACTCCAGGAAGTCCATTTGCCGAAGGTGGTCCTTCAAAAAATATGTAAGGATCTGCCCCTTCCCGAGAGGTAACCGACTTTTCAAAAATGTCATTTTCTTTCCAGTACGTTAGTACTTCGCTAGCAATATTTGGAAGGTCTAATCCTTTGTATTCAGTGAACTTAGCGCTCATTTTTGGGTCTTTAGTATTCGTGCGCGAATTTACG
>CAWUIT010000142.1:0-7042 GCA_963922345.1 uncultured Dokdonia sp.
TATATGAAAGACCGCCACTTTCCAGAATTGAACAGAGCTATATTTATAAAAGCAGCGAGAGGGCAGTTAACTATTTTTTAACATTTTGAGGTGTTACAAACTCATTTATTAAATGACATATGTGCACGTAATCAATTATGCTCAAAATGAAACATTTAAGATCGGTCTTACTGCTGCTGATAGTGCTATTTTTTTCTCAGTCTAATGCGCAAACCGTTCTAAGAGGCGTTATTCTCGAAGAAGGAAGTAAAAAACCCATAGTTGCTAGAGTAGGCCTAAAAGGAGAGGGGTCTGGAGTCTTTTCTGCAAATAATGGTCGCTTTTTATATCGAAAATATGATCAAGTAATTTCTCCAGAGAGCGAACTTTTAATTACAGCAGATGGTTATGAACCTTTGAGTATTAAAGCGCTAGATATTCGTAAAATGTATAATATTACGAGCACTATTTATCTCACTCCGCAAAAAGCTAGTAGCGTAAAAAAGGATGTAAGCCAAAAGAAGCTTGCCGTTTATTTAGATATCTCATCGTCAAATAAAAATCAGAACTTTAAGAAAGCGAGCGCTTTTGTGAAATCTTATATAGAAAGCGCAAAAATTTCTAACGTTGAACTCTTGTTATTTAACGATAGCGTGATCGCTAGTAAAAAAATAGAATTACCATTTACATATGATGTCGTAGTAGATGCATTAAAAAATGTAATTTTTGAAGGGGCAACAGATTATTCTTTAATAGATACTTCTGCAGATGTGATACTTTTAATAAGTGATGGTTATGCCAGTCTTGGTAAGATTGATCTCAATAGATCTAATGAGCTGTATATTTTAAACTCTCTGCCTAATGGTAATCATCAAGAGAACGTGGAAACTGCAAAATTTTACAATGGTTCCTATATACCATTATTTGCAGCTACTGTTGATGAAGCAATAAATCGAGTACGTGCTAGTAGCACTTTTGAGATATCTGATTTTGAAAAAAATCAACCCGTAATCAAAGGTGTAGTCTCAAATAGTAGTGGTCCTATTCAAGGTGCTACAATCTCTTTACAAGGAACACTTGATGAGTACATATCAAGAGCAGATGGCTCATTTACAATACCAGCAACAGCAGGTGATGTTATGCAGGTACGGTATTTGGGTATGTATCCTAAGGATGTCTTAGTTACTAATAGTCCAGTTGTGGAAATAGAAATGATACCACAGGCAGATATGCTTGATGAGGTATTACTTACGGGCGAGGCAAAATCTCAAGAGAAAAAAATAGATGCTGGCTTAGGTAATTCTAAGAGTAAAGAGACCATCGGATATTCAATCAATACAATAACTGAAGAAAACATAAAGCCTAATGCAACCTATTTAGGAGATATTATACGTGGTAATTTTGCGGGTGTTCAAGTGTTGGGTCCACCAGGAAGTGAGAAATTCTTAATTAGAGGCGGTAATATGTCAATTAATAATGAATTGCCCCCCCTCTGGGTTATAGATGGTGCTCCTTTTGCAGATGTTCCATATTATTTAGATCCACAAAACATCAAGAGCATTACTATTTTGAAATCGGCCATAGCGACGGTACGATATGGTACGATTGCTTCTGGAGGTGCATTTTTAGTAAAAACAAAATCAGCAAATCCTGACGTTGCTGAGTCAAAAGAAAAGATAGATCAAGCATTAGTTAAAGGAAATGATTATGTGGAGACATTGTCTGAAATGACAGTAGAGACTGCTCCTTATATCGCTGCATTAGACAAAGAGAGTACGATTGAAGCTAAATATAAGAGGTACTTAGCACTTTCTGAGAATTTTGCTAATTCGGTATCTTTTTATGCAGACAACGCTGAGTATTTTCAAAAAATTGCACCAAACAAGGCGGAGCAAATTCGCTTACGTCTTTCTGAGATAGCTGGAAATAATGTTAAAGCACTTCGCATTCTAAGTTTCTTATACGAGGCTGCAGGATCTTACAAGCGCAATACCTTGGTTAATGAACGCATTGTAGCACTTGCACCTCGAGAAGCTCAATCTTATAGAGACCTAGCGCTAGCCTATTCTTTGAGCGGAGATTATAATAAATCTTTAGAATTATATATCAACATGCTGGGAGAACGAATACTAGGTGTAGATTTTTCTGAAATAGAGGGCCCCCTAGCAAATGAACTAAGACATTTAGTAGCACTTCACAAAGATAAAATTGAGTACAATAGATTGCCTAATGAGTGGCTTACAAATGATTTTAGTCTAGATATTAGAATGGTCATTGAGTGGTCAGAGCAGGACGCACCATTTATCTTCCAGTTTGTGAACCCATCAAAGAAATATTATACCTGGAACCATACCCTTTTTGAAAATAAAGAACGCTTATTGAATGAGCGTAAAATGGGGTATCAACTAGAAGAGTTTGTAATAGACGATGCAAAATCTGGGGAATGGTTAGTAAATATACAATACCTTGGAGAAGAGGCTACATTCACAATCCCACCGTATCTTAAATATACAATGTATAGAAATTATGGTACTGATAAGGAGTCAAAAGAAATCAAAATCATTAAGCTTTCTGAGCAAAAGGACAAAGTGTCATTAGGTAGAATTAATTTACAATAAGTGCACCGCATTTACTTATAATTATCTAAACACTGTTAAGCAATTTATGCAAGGCTTACTCAAATGAGTAAGCCTTTGTACTTCTTATAGCTTTTATACTAAATTATGTATATTTAAGTGTTTGGTTATGAGTACTGTACAAATCCGGATCTGTTTTGAGAATATGAAAATTTGATTTATTAGATCTTTAATTTGATTACGTAATCGTATAGCTTTAAAAATATCAATATGAGAAATTTACTACTAGTCCTTTTAATTCTCATTTCTGCTTCGCCTAGTGCACAAACTGTTTTCAGAGGGATTATTTTAGATGCTCAATCTAAAGCACCTATTTATAATGCAAAAGTGGGTATTACACACCAAGGAGTCGGAGTTGTAAGCGATTCTCTTGGTGCTTTTTACTATAAAAAATATCACGAAGCACTTTCTGATACTGATGAGCTTATAGTTTCGGCACAGGGGTATGAGACCATAAATCTGGATGTTAAAGATCTAAGGGCTCTTCTCAATAAGTCAAGCACCATCGTATTGAATAGAGCCACTGTTCAAGAAAAACCTAAAATTAAAACGGTAAAAATATTTTGGGATGTTTCTGAAGGGATGCAAGAACGTCAGGTTGATAAGGAGTTAGCATTTATCAAAAACTTTTTACAATCGTTTGAGACACCAAGGGTAATTGTAGAGATTTTTAATAATGGTATCATTGATACTGACGTGTGGCAAAAGTGGGATGGAGACATGGATCGCTTTCGCGAAAGCGTAACCAATCAAACTTATGATGCACCTTCTAATTACAACGTTTTAAATTTTGAAGACGCAGACGCCGTTTTACTAGTATCAAATGGTAAACCTAATTATGGCAAATTTAATGCCCTTCAAGACATTCCCGTATATGCCTACACAACTGTATTTTCAAACGATGGAGCCGAATACCTGTCTAGCTTAACAGACTATACTTCTGGGAGGTTTTTTTCTTCTTCAAATGATTTCTCGCAAACTAGTATTGCAACAGACGACCAAATGCCATCTACTGATGTTCAAAATTTTACCCAAAAAATATCAGGATATGTATATAGCTTAGATAAGCCTTTGCAAGGGGCAACTATAGTAGTAAAAGGCGATCTAAAAGAATATCGTACGGATACAAACGGCGCTTTTGAGGTAGATGCTGCTTCTGGAGACGTGTTGCTCATAAGAGCCTTAGGTATGTTTCCTAAAGCTGTATTAATACAAGTTAAAAAGAAGTATGACATAAACCTATTACCAAGCAGTACTATGCTTGATGAAGTGGTACTTACTGCTCAACGTGAAAAGATTTTTGTTGGCAATAAAATTATCGAAGGAACCAATGAGCCATTTATGCCTGGTGGTGTTACAAGTTTAGGTGACTTTTATATAACAGATAAAGACATAAAACCTGACGGACAAAGCTTAGAGAGAGTATTGAGAAAATATTTTAAGGGTGTTGTAATCAGTTATACACCAGAGGGCGAAGTTGTAACAATATTTGGTGAGACGCCCCTCTGGGTTCTTAATGGTGCTAACGTGAGAGCAGGTGAACCTATCCCTCTTTACATTCCAGACAATGAAATTCTCTCCGTAATTATAAAAGATAATCCCCAGCAGACTAATATTAAATACGGCGGAGAAGGAGATCGAGGTATTCAAGTTCTTGTTACTACCAAGAGTTTTAGGAAAGACTATGATAACAGTGAGGTCCGGGTAAGTGGTAATAATTATACTGAAGATGTAAAGGATATATCAACTTTTGAAAAGGTTATTTCTGGAAAAGTCACTAGTTCAAATAATACTTTACAGGGAGCAGAGGTCGTGCGTAAGGGAACACTTGACATAGTATATACCCAAGCAGATGGTAGTTTTGAACTACAAGCAGAAAATGGAGATATAATAGTCATTTCTCATCTTGGAATGTTTACAAAAGAAGTGCTAATAACTGATGAAAGCATATACAACATTGACTTATTACCTAGTAGTGATTTACTTAATGAAGTTGTGCTCGAAGGAGAGGGCGAGTCAAGTTTGAAAAAAACAACAAGTCAGGAGATTTTTAACTACGGGCCAGAGATAGCGTCTGGAAGATATAAATTACCAGGTTTTGGAAGTTTTGACGTGATGACAGTCTCCAGTGAGAACCTTAACTTTCAAAGCTATCCAGATCTTAGAACAGCATTGTTTGGAAGATTTAAAAGTCTTTACATTGATCAAACTAACGGGAGACCTTATATCTTAAGAGGTTCTGAGCAAGAATATATAAGCTTATTTATTGATGGTCAATTAGATTTAGGATCTGTTGATAGAATCCCTCCGCACGTAATTAGTAGTATATCTATAAAATCAAATAGAGTAGGAGTTATAGGTCCAGCATTAATACTTGATACTAATCTTGGAGAAGCCAGATCCAAGACTGAGTCTGCCTTAGTTAAAGGCAATGATTATACGGAGGAGGTTAAGAATGCTCCAACGGTTTCATCAGAAATTAGTGGAACTATACTGAGTCCGAAGGGACCTTTAAAAGGAGCTACAGTTACAAAAAAAGGAACGTTTAATGAGGTCGTAACTAATATAGATGGACGCTTTGAGATAAAAGCTAACCTTGGAGATATAATTGTCATTAGCACCCCTGCCATGTTTACTAAAGAGGTGTTGATAGAAAATACAGATATTGGTAAAATTGTACTAATGCCTAGAAGCAATGATCTAGACGAGGTAATTTTAGAGGGAGTTGAGCGAGTAGACAATACCGTAGAGACATCATACGGAGAGACCAGTGAGAATCAAATCGGCTATGCAGTAGATGAAATTAATACTAAAAATTATAGTGCTGGTTATGTAAGCCTTGACCAGCTTATAAGAGGTAAGGTATCTGGAGTTACTGTTACTAGTGGGTTGCTTACCGGTCAGGTCAATACGTATAAAATCCGAGGTGGTAGCCAGTCGATAACTAATGAGAAACCGCCTATTTGGATTGTTAATGGTACCCCATATCAAGATCCTCCAGAATTTTTAGACGTAAATCAAATAGAAAATATCTCTGTGCTCAAATCTGTTATGGCTACTTCCCGATATGGTTCCCTTGCAGCAGGGGGAGCATTTATTATTAAGACTAAAGAGATGAATTTTGAAGCCGAGGCAGTTAAGAATAACCAAAGCGCCCTTGTTTCCGGTAATGAGTATACTGGAGATGTGACTAGTACTATTGCGGAGGCACTTCCAGAATATATTAACCGCTTTCGCGAAAGCGGAACCCTAAAAGAACAATTTGCATTGTACAAAAAACTGTCGCGCACTCAAGAATCTCCCCTTGAATATTATGTAGACGCCGCACAGTATTTTCAAAATTTAGACCCCAGTCTGGGTGATAAGGTGCGCTCGGATCTCGCTTACATTGCTCGTAATAATACTAAGGCGTTACGTACACTTTCCTATTTATATGAAATTGTAAATGATACTGAAAATGTAGTTTTAATAAACGAGCGCATCGTAAAAATTGCGCCTAATGAAGCGCAATCGTATCGAGATCTCGCGCTAGCTTATCAAAACAATGAACACTATGACAAGGCATTAGAACTGTATATTAATATTTTAGGCGAGCAAATTTTAGGAGTAAACTTTGATGGGTTAGAAAAACCATTGCGTAGTGAGCTTAGTCGACTAATAGCTTTGCATAAAGATAAAATAGACTATAGCAGATTACCCAATGAGTGGTTGCGCTCAGATTATAAAGTGGATGTACGTATGACTATAGATTGGAGTGACAGGTCTGTACCTTTTGAATTTCAATTTGTTAATCCGCAAAAGAAATTTTTTAAGTGGACACATACTCTAGAAGAGACAAGAGAACGCCTCAAAGCAGAACAAAAACAAGGCTTCCAAACGGAGGAATTTATCATAGACGATGCACCCTCTGGAGAGTGGCTTATAAATGTCCAATATCTAGGTAATGAAGGGGATTATGTACTACCGCCCTTTTTAAAGTATACTATATATTCGGATTATGGCACTCCTAAAGAAACCAAAGAAGTAAGAGTAATCAAATTGTTTAAACAGGTAGAGAAGGTTACTTTAGGTAGAGTGTCAATGTAGTCTATAGACTTCTTATAAAATTCTAAAAGCCCTCGATAGAGGGCATTTGCTTTTACTATATTTGGTAGTCGTAACAAAATAGTGCGGCACTCTACTTATAGCTTATGAATGTAGTTTCTCGTATTTTAAATCCCCTAATTTTTCTATTCTTAGTTTGTCAAGTGCAAGCACAAGGACAAGCGCAAGAAGTAGATACACTAAGTACAAAAAGTTACGATGAATTAAGAGCCTTATTAAAGTTTCATTATGGTAACAATGATTCTATTGCCCTTACAGTATCAAAAATCTTTATAAAAAAATCAATAGAAGATGGAGATGTACAAAATCAACGAGCAGGGTAT
>CAWUIT010000143.1:0-6977 GCA_963922345.1 uncultured Dokdonia sp.
GGTGAAGGACAAATGGATGTAAATCCTAAGTATACGATTTATTATGAAAACTTTAATGAAACTGATGGTAACTGGACGATGACAAATTCTGGCTCTGGTTCTACTTGGACATATGGTGCAAACGCTACGGAGGCTCCTACAGATGGAAACTACTGGTATACGGATAGTTATAATAATTTTACTAGTGGATCTGACACTTATGCCGTGAGTCCTATTATTGACTTAACTGGCTTTGAGGATCTTAGATTACAATTAGATGTTCGATATAATTTAGACAATGACCTAGAAGATGGAATGAATATCGAGTACTCTGCAGATGGAGGATCAACTTGGCAAGTGTTAGGTACAACGGCAGAACCTGCGTACAATAGATGGTATAATGATACCTCAATTAACGGACTTGGTACTATTGGCTGGAGCGGTATTAATGAAGATATAAGTACAAGCGTTGGAATAAAATCACAGTTTACGACTTCAATGATTGATTTACCTGCATCTTTAATTAACAATAGTCAAGCAAGATTTAGAGTTCGATTTGCAGATAATGGTAACGGAACTAGAGATGACGGTGCAAACTTTGATAATGTGTTCATTTTTGGAAATTCTATTACTCCTTTTTCACCACCAACAGAGGGCCCAGCAAATGTAACCAGTAACTTAAAACTATGGTTACGTTCTAGTGAAGGTATTACTGCTACCTCAGGTACACCTCCTACGCTTTGGGAAGATTTTGCTAGAGATAATGATGCAACTACAGATAATTCGAATGCACCAATTTATTATGATTCTAGCGCTGAAAATATAAATCACAATCCAGTTTTAGCGTTTAGCGAAGCAGATAATACGAGATTGAGAGGTAAAGGTGGATTCTTTTCTCAAGACTACTGGCTCGTCTTTAGACAAAACGGAACTATTAGTGGTGCTCAAGATGCGAGTTTTGAAGGTATTGCTGCTGGTAGAGCCTCTAGGAGACAGTTTTCAGAAGATGCAACAGGTTTTTGGACAGGGAATATTTCTATTAGATTTCAAGGCGAAAGCAATATGATTAGTCATATGGTAGGTTCGACTCCTGCCTCTGCAGATGCTTCTACTCGAGATTCTTATGGTAGAGCCTACGAATCATCATCAGATACATATACAGATGAAGTTATAATTTTTAATGTAAAACGTAATAGCGCTGGAACAGCTTCAGAAATTTATAAAAATGGAATCCGTATTGATAATCTTGATGCCTATGCAAATGATACAGGTGTTCTTACAGATATTCTTCCTTATGACGATTTTCTGAATTCTGAATATATTATAGGAACAAGTCGAGCAGAGCTTAATAGAAATGATCTCTCTACTGGGTTTAATGGGAAGTTTACAGAGTTTATAAGCTTTAGTAATCCAAATACCTCTCTAGGAAGAAGAAAAATCCAATCTTATCTCGCGATTAAAAACGGCGTTACACTACATAGTGAAAACAGTACAACGGTTACAAGACAAGGAGATACAGATTATATAGACAGTGCTGGTAATGTTATTTGGTCTAACTCGCTTAACTCAGGTTATACATTTGATATCGCTGGTATAGGGCGTGATGATGATGCAACGCTCTATCAAAAACAATCTACAAGTAGTAATAATGGTGCAGTTCTTACCATGGGGCTTACCGATATCTATGCTACTAATAATCAAAATCTTTCTACAAACCCTAATGATATAAGTGATAAAGATTTCTTAATCTGGGGTAATAATAACGCATCATTTTCGGCTTCTGCTCCAATTGTAGTGGATATGAGTGCAGAAATAGGCGGACTCACTTCTGAAGTTGATTTTATTTCAGTTCAGAGAAGTTGGAAAGTTGTAGAAACAGGAAACATAGGAAACGTAAAAATATCTATTCCAGAAATTGCTCTTTCTGCAACTATTACACCTCCTGGAGATTTCTTAATGTTTATATCTGATACACCATCATTTAGTCCTACTTCTGAATACAGGGTAATGACTGTAAATGGCCCTAATCTAGAGACAACATATGATTTTGTAGGTACAAAGTACATCACTTTTGGTTATGCTCCAGAGTATTATTACGAGCGTTCTGTTTCATTTGATGGAGTTCAAGATTATATGGATGCAGATGATGTAGCTGATCTTACAGGTCCGTTTACCATTTCTGCTTGGGTAAAGCGTGGATCTGGTGCCACGAATGCTGAGATCGTTTCAAAAAGAGATCTATCTCCATTTACAAGTGGATATTCTCTTAGACTTAATAATGCAGGAAGACCTAGAATGTTATGGAAAGATGCTGGAGGAACAACACGCTCTTTCAATTCCTCTGTAGTTTTACCTGAGAATGAATGGCATCACGTAGCTGTTATTTATGATGGTACTGAGGCAACAATGATTATAGATGGTGTAGAGGATACTACGCTTACGGCTCCTCCCCCAGTAGATACAGATGAGCACTTAATGATAGCTGCGGGTAACTACCTCAGTCCTTCACGCTTTTTTGAAGGTACAGTAGATGAGGTACGTATCTGGAATGAGGCGTTGAGCTTAGATCAATTGCATTTTATTATGAATCAAGAGATCGAAAAGTTTACCGATGGATCTGTTTTAGGAAAAATTGTTCCTCAAACAATCTCTAAAAATGAAGTAGCTTCTCTCCCTTGGACAGACTTAGAGATTTACTTACCTATGAATCGCTATACGTTTACAAATGTAAAAGATGAGTCTGATAATGGACACGTAGCGGCAATCAAAAATCTTGAAACGGTAGATTTTCAAACTGCACCACTCCCCTATATATCTGCGGCAGATGGCGCTTGGACTAATACCGCGACATGGGTTAATGGAACAACACAAGAGTTACCTGGAGCTGCATCTCTTGTAGATGGGTCTCAAACAATCGATTGGAACATTGTTCAAACGAGTCACGATATTACTACAAATGCAAATAATACTGTACTTAGTTTAGAAGTTGCACCTTCTGAGATTAGTATTGAGAATGATAGTAAGATAGAAGTCACTCACTACCTAAAACTAGATGGTATTATGGACCTCGTAGGAGAGTCTCAACTTATACAAACGGAAAATAGTGACCTCGATATAGCTAGTATTGGAAGATTAGAAAGAGATCAGCAAGGTACATCAGACACATACTCATATAATTTGTGGTCTTCACCGGTAGGTCAAATTAATACTAGTGCGATTAACCAAGCTATGACGGTTGCCTCTGTAATGAATGATGGAACCAATGCAAATGCACCAGCCTCGATGAATTTTAGTGGTAGTTATAATGGAGCACCTACTTCGCCTATAACGATAAGCGCATTCTGGTTATATGCATTTAGAAATCATACTATTGACGATTATAGCGCTTGGGAGTATATAGGTCCTTTTGGAAGTCTTGAAGTGGGCGATGGTTATACGATGAAAGGTGCAGGAACAGGTGGAATTACAGATCCTCAAAACTATGTATTCATTGGTAAACCTAATAATAGTACATCCTCTCAACCTATAGACAAGCCTATTGATGCAGGAAGTGAATCCTTAATTGGAAACCCGTTCCCATCAGCAATGGATGCAGATATTTTTATTAATGACAATCCACACCTTACAGGGACACTCTATTTCTGGGAGCACTGGGGTGGTGGTAATCACATACTAGCAGATTACCAAGCTGGATACGCATTGTACAATCTGAGTGGTGGTACTCCTGCAGTAAGTCACCCAGCTGTAGATCAAACTGGATCTGGGACAAAAACACCTACCCAATTTATTGCAGTAGGTCAGGGATTCTTTGTAAGAGCTAGCAGCACAGGTACAACCTCATTTGACAATAGACAACGTACGTTTGCAAAAGAAGCAACCTCTTCTACTTTCTTTTTCAATCCAGAAGATGACAATACAGAAGATGTGAGCAACATCGAAGATGATGTTGTTT
Organism: uncultured Dokdonia sp.; assembly: GCA_963922345.1. Lineage (GTDB taxonomy): Bacteria > Bacteroidota > Bacteroidia > Flavobacteriales > Flavobacteriaceae > Dokdonia. Next base: position 3,932 of record CAWUIT010000143.1, read on the forward strand.
TAAGAGAAGACACCAGAGAAAAATTCAGAATAGGATTTGACTCCCCTAGTCAGTTTCATAGACAACTTTTAATGACTATTGATGAGAACACCACATTCGGATATGATCGTGCTTATGATGGTCTTGTAACAGATCATCCTCAAGAGGATATGACGTGGATGCTAGAAGATAGCAAGGCTATTATACTTGGTGTTCCGGCAATAGAAAACGAAAGAGAGTTTCCAGTACGTGTTACCTTGCCTATGGATGGGGAGATAAGCATAGGAGTTGATGCTCTAGAAAATGTTGATACAGATGTGACTAGAGTATTTGTACTAGACGCACTTTATGGGACCTATACAGATGTGACCGAAGTTGAAAAATATACGCTCGATCTTACAGCAGGAACTTATGAAGATCGTTTCTATATCGTATTTAGAAGAAAAACAGAAAATCAAGATCAACAGCAAGATACTACTGATGAAACAGATACTACAGAAGATCAAGACACTGTAGATACAGATGAGACTCAAGACCAAGAAGTAGAAAACGAAGAGGTTGAAGTGATAGAAGTAGAAAATGATTTTGAAGAGTCAATCGAATCAGACAGTATTGATGTATTCTTTGATGGGCAATCTGGTAATATCGTGATCAATAAGCGAGCAGATTACTATGTGGAGTCTATACAGCTCTACACCATCCTAGGTCAAGTTATTAAAGAGTGGAAACCTAATAGTGAGACCACACAGTTATCACTTCCTGTACAGGAGATAAGTACTGGACCTTACATTTTAAGCATACAAAAGATGCAAACAACGCATACTGAAAAATTAATTATTCACTAACATTGCCCCAAATCGCAACGTTGAAGAGAGCCTCCATTGTGGAGGCTTTTCTTTTTTATTTGCTTTCGCGAAAGCGTACTCTCAATAACTTCATTACACGATAAAATTTAGAACTTGTAAGCATTTCCAGATTTAAGAGACATAGAGTATCTAACAAACTGAAATTATGAAATACATAGTACATTTATTTTTAATTACTGCACTAATAAACCTAATTTCCTGTAAAGAAAAAACAGTTGCTCCTGTCGAAAAAGACAGTGATAAGCAAATTCAACATCTAGCAAGAGTTCCAGATTCTTGGATCTTGGAACGTGTCTCTGAGGCCAAAAGCCAGCTCAATAAAACAGAAGCAGGTAAAATTGTCTGGCAGGCAATGCAAGCGCACGGAGGCTTGCAAAACTATTATGAAAATGGTCCTTTATCATTTCACTTTGACTACGTACCACTGGATGGAAGTACACGACGTAATACCTATCAGACAATTGATACGTGGAGCAATAGAGCAAGGCATCAGCGTGTAGATGATCGCAGTCAAGAGTTTGGATGGACAGGAGAAACAGCGTGGAAAAAAGTAAAAGACACCACAGCTTTTCCTTTTGATATGCGCTTCTGGGCACTTACCCCCTACTACTTTTTAGGTCAGCCTTTTGTTTTGGAAGGAGAGGGTGTACAACTTGAAAAATTAAATGATAAAACGCACAATGATGAAATATATGACGCCATCAAAGTGACATTTGCCCAGGGAACAGGCGATGCCCCAGATGATTATTATGTTTTATATTTTGGAAAGGATGATCATAAACTAGCTGTCATTCGTTATATCGTTTCATACCCACAATACTTTCCAGATGGTGGACATCTACCAGAAAAGTTGATGGAAATCACAGGTACAACCGTAGTAAATGGAATTGAGCTTGCTACTGGATATCATACGCACTGGCTCACGAAAGATGAGAAAGCAGGTGAGCATATCACAACAATAACTGTAGACACCATAAAATTTTTACCAGATACAGAAGATAGCTATTTTGAGATGCCAGAAGGTGCAGATGTAATTGAGATGAAGAAATAAATTATTGCTTGTGCTTTTGCAAAGGCGAAGTACGTTCTACAAATAATAGAAAGCCAATGCATATATGCATTGGCTTTCTTACTTTTAATCAAAATCTTTTCGATGCGGAACCTCTATATTTTATTGACTGCTTTACTTCTCATTTCTTGCGCAGAACAAGAAAATAATACAGAAAACATTTCGGAGCTTTTAGCAAATTGCCCTTCCATTACTGGTAAAACTGAGTATCTCAACTCCCCTATGGTCACCGCTGGCGACCGGCTATATATGGTGGGACACCAAGATGGTAGCTTTCCAGAATTAGGCTGGCACATTAAAGATGAGATGGGCGGGATTTGGAATCATCCCATAAAATTGATGGATGGATTTGACGTAGAGCTTCTCAAAGATGAGCAAGTCATAAAACTGGATAGTGCAACCCAGTTTGTAAATTATCCCTGGGGAAATAAGCATACATACGCTTTCGCGAAAGCGAACTTAGAAATAACCCGCACCCACTTTGTACCCGACGGTCAGCAAGGAATTGTGATACAGTACGAGTTGAAAAATACGGCTACAAGTTCTCAAAATCTCCAACTCAAATTTACTGGCCACGCAGATCTCCGCCCTACTTGGCTAGGTGAGCAAACAGCTATGATCGATGCGCAAGACAAAGCTACTTATGATCCTACGACCGAAAAGTGGATTGTAAAAGACGAGAATAACCCTTGGTTTGTGACTTTCGGTGCTAACCAATCCCCTATTCGGCAGGCAGAAATAAAGTCCACCTATAAGGGTTTAGGTACTTCTGGTTCAATCGTTTACGATATGAATGTTGATGGCAACACCTCGCAAACCATTCAGTTTGTGATTGCAGGAAGTTACATTTCAGAAGCTGACGCGGTAGAAACATACGAAACGATTCAGGAAAAGTCATACGCTTTCGCGAAAGCAAAAAAAGAACGCTACGCCCAGCTCGCAAATCAGTCTAAACTGACTATTCCAGACAAAGAAATCGAGCAAGCTTATGAGTGGCTCAAGTACAACTCCGACTGGCTTATACGTGATGTTCCAGAAATAGGTCGCGGCATCACGGCAGGTATTCCAGATTATCCGTGGTGGTTTGGGGTAGACAGTGAGTATGCGCTAAAGGGGTATATGGCAATTGGTC
>CAWUIT010000144.1:0-6954 GCA_963922345.1 uncultured Dokdonia sp.
CAATGAAGATCCGCGTCTTATTATTGATGCGCTTATAAGAATCGATACAACTCAAGAATTAACACCTGGCCGTATAAGGGTGTCACTATCTTCTTCATTCTTTGGAGATATTCAACCCGCCGAGGTTGAAAATCTCGTTATTCAAAAAGAAGGCATAAGTTCGATCGTACCTTATGAGCCAGTGCCTGAAGAGCCCGGGCTGTACCGCCCTTTTGCAACTACCATCTCTCCTGTGGTAGATAATCAAATATTGACTAGTTGGTTTCTTGATGACAGTGATTTTATTCTATTTGTAACGCACCAAGGGCAGGACTACTTTGCTCGTACCCAGTTTAAAGCTTCTGTCCCAATAGACGCTGTAACTCAGGGTGATGGTGGATTATTTGACGAAGATGACAAAGAAATTATAGTATCATTTACAGACATACCCGAAGAGGATAACTACTATATTTTTGATTTTGGTTTTAATGAATTTTTACCTACCGAAGATCGCTTCTATCCTGGTCAACAATTTCAATTTTCCTATTTCTATGATGCAGAAGATACAGGGATTATGGCGGGAGATCAGGTCGAGATTAGTCTCTTAGGCGCAGATGAAGATTTTTTCAACTATATGAACGGTCTTCTAGAGCAGAGCCAGCAGGGTGATAATGGTCCCTTCCAAACGCCTACGGCCACGGTACGTGGTAATTTCTTAAATATTACAGGAATTGATAATATTGATCAGTTTAATAATGTAGATAGACCAGATGCATTTATCTTGGGCTATTTCTCACTTTCTCAAGAGTTTACCTCCACTATAACCCTTGAAGAATGAGGTTACGCTTTCGCGAAAGCGTAATCTAAGCCGTTGTTATACAATATAATTGGGATTCGTACTTTAGCTATTTCTATGATGAAACTTTTGTTGCAAATATTGATTTTTGGTTTTTCAACGCTTTTGGTAAAAGCACAAGAGGAAATTCCAAAAGATTATTTTGTAAATCCGCTTGATGGCCAGTTAGTACTTGCTGGGAGTTTTGGTGAGTTGCGTAGTAACCACTTTCACAGCGGGTTAGACCTGAAAACAAAACGTAGAACTGGTTTACCTGTGTATGCAGCTGCATCTGGAACGATTACTCGTATAAAAATATCTCATTACGGTTACGGTAAAGCAATTTATGTTACTCACCCTAATGGTTATAGTACAGTCTATGCGCATCTCCAAGAATTTTGTCCAGAGATAGAAGCTTACGTTAAGGAGGCGCAATACAAAAAGGAGGGCTTTGAAATAGAACTTTTTCCAAAAAAGGGGACATTAAATATTACTCAAGGTGAGCTTCTTGCTTATAGTGGTAATACGGGAAGTAGCGGTGGACCTCATTTACACTTTGAAATTCGAGATGGAAATTCAAGACCGATGAATCCTTTTCTATTTGGCCTACAGGCAAAGGATACTCGCAAACCTACTATAAATGAACTTAGAGTGTATCCTTTAGATGAAACCTCATATGTTAATAGGGATGCTAATCCTATTTCGGTCAGACTTACTCAAAAAGCAGATGGCACCTATCAGGCTGAGAATCTCAATGCTTATGGAAATATTGGTTTTGCTGTGGGAACTATAGATCAACAAGATCTCGCAAATAATAAGAACGGTATCTATAGTATTACCACGAAGCTCAATGGAGAAATCAATTTTGAGGTAAAAATGGATAAATTCTCTTTTGCAGAAACGAGGTATCTAAATAGAATGATAGATTATTCACTATTTAAAGAGAAGCGCAAGCGAGTACAAAAGCTTTTTATAGAAAAGAATAATCCCTTGAGTATTTATACGAAGCAAATAGACAATGGAATATTATCTATTGAAGATAGTCTTTCCTATCAATACAGCATTGACATAAGTGACTATAGCGGAAATAAAATAAAAATAAATGTACCCATAGAAGGTGTAAAAGACACTATCACTTCTCCAAAAAATACCACTGAAACAAATGATTATGTATATAATGATCAAGGCTACAATTTTAATGAAGGCAAATACGATGTTTATATCCCAAAGGGTGCATTGTATGATGGTGCTTTCTTAAATCTCGCTGTAGACGGCGACCTCTTAACGTTGCACGAAGATAATTTGCCAGTACATAAAAACATCATCGTTTCTTACGATATATCAGACTACAGAGAGGACGATCGCGACAAGCTCTATTTAGGTAGGTTAAATTATAAAAATGACGTTTATTATACCAGTACGCGCATAAAAGATAACAAATTACAGATAGGCACTCGTATCTTAGGTAAGTATACCGTTGCAAAAGATACTGAGCCACCATCTGTAAAAGCTATAAACTTTTCTAAAGGAAAATGGATGTCTAAATATCGCTATCTGTCATTTGAAATAGATGATGAAGAAAGTGGTATAAAGGGTTATAGAGCGACGGTAAATGGCAAATTTATACTACTAGAATACGACCCAAAAACAAAAAAACTGGTGCACGACTTTAATGATGGCGTGGTTACTGACACAGAAAATAACCTCAAACTTATAGTTACAGATAATGTAGGAAATAGTACTACATTTGAAACTACATTCTACAGAAAATCATCTCTTGAAAAATAAGCTCTTACTACTAGTCTTCATATTATCAACGGTCTTATCATCTGCTCAGAATGCGACAATACGAGGCATTCTTCTTGACGATGCTAAGACACCTATACCAGGCGCTTCTATAAGTTACGGCTCTGAGGGTACTACTTCTAATACTAACGGATTTTACTTTTTAGAAATTCCAGCTTCTCAAAATGTTACAGTAAGTTTTACATACGTCGGTTTTAAAAAAATTACGCAGACTTTTTATCTAGAACCTAATGCAGAAATAGAGTTTAATCCAGTATTTAATGTTGATGTGGAGCAATTAGGGACGGTGCTTATTACCACTACTACACGACAAAGAGTAGAAGGTATTACGACAATCTCTCCAGAAACTATAAGAAAAATACCAGGCGCAAATGCTGGTGTCGAAAATTTACTCAAATCACTTCCAGGCGTAAGTAACAATAATGAGTTGAGTACGCAGTACTCAGTAAGAGGTGGGAATTTTGATGAAAATCTCGTATACGTAAATGAGATCGAGGTATATCGCCCTTTTTTAGTGCGCTCAGGACAACAGGAAGGCTTGAGTTTTGTAAATAGCGATTTGGTACAAAATGTAGAATTTAGCGCAGGTGGTTTTCAAGCAAAATATGGTGATAAGTTATCTTCGGTATTAGACATAAGCTACAGAAGACCTACCGGCTTTGCAGCTAGTTTTGATGCGAGTCTACTAGGCGGAAGTATATCAGGTGAAGGAATCTCAAAAAATGGTCGATTTACCGCACTTACAGGCCTAAGATACCGTGATAATAGTCTCCTTGTAAATGCCAAGCAAACAGAGACTAACTTCCGACCTCGTTTTTTTGACGCGCAAACTTTTTTGACTTATAAGTTTACTAATAAGTTTCAATTAGACTTTCTAGGGAATGTAGCTATTAATCAATATGATTACGAGCCCATCACTAGACAAACCAACTTTGGTACACTAGCAGATCCTATAGCTTTGATCGTTTTTTATGAAGGTCAAGAACAAGATCAATATGAAACCTACTTTGGTGCTCTGAAAGGCACCTATAATTTAAATGATAAAACCACTTTAAAAGTTTTAGGATCTGTATACCACACACAAGAGCAGGAGTACTTCGATATTTTTGCAGACTATAGACTTGGTAGACCTAATACTAATATAGGTGAGGAAGATCTTGGCGAGGTAGAGTTTACTCAAGGAATAGGGTCTCAACTTACACACGCACGTAATGATCTCGACGCATTATTTTTCAATCTTGAGCATAAGGGTACGTATCTCAATGATGATGATCAGATTGATTGGGGAATAAAATATACTCACGAAGACATAAGAGATAGACTCGAAGAATATGAAGTAATAGACTCTGCTGGTTTTTCAATAAGACCTCCTATTGCAGATTTTGTAAATCAACAACCCTATGAGCCGTTTGATGCTCCATTAGAACCTTTTATTAATATAAGTGCGCATAATAATGTGAGCATTGACAGAATATCAGCTTATGCGCAATATAGTAAACGAGCAGACTGGGGATCTAATGAAGTTTGGTTCAATGCAGGTGTTCGTGCGCAACAATGGACGGTGAGTGGTCAATCCATTGAAAGTGCCACTCAAACTGTTATCAGCCCAAGAGCTCAACTTAGTTTAAAACCTGATAGTAATGCAGATATGATTTTTAGACTATCTGGTGGATTGTATGCACAGCCTCCATTATATAGAGAGCTGAGGGATTCTATTGGTCAGGTACGACCTAATGTAAAAGCTCAAAAATCATTTCATATAGTTGCAGGTCACGATTGGAGTTTTTCAATGTGGGAAAGACCTTTTAAGTTAGTCACAGAAGCCTACTACAAAGGTCTTTCTGATGTGAATCCATATACCTTAGAAAATGTAAGAATACGATACAGAGCTACAAACAATGCGGTAGCGAGAGCTTATGGATTAGATACTAGATTAAATGGTGAGTTTGTACCAGGAACACAAAGCTGGATAAGCTTAGGTCTCTTACGTACAGAAGAAAATATTGAAAATCAAGGATATATACCTAGACCAACAGATCAAAGACTCAAAGTGGCTTTCTTATTTCAAGATTATGCTCCTAATATCCCTAGTCTTAAACTATACATTAATATGGTATATCAAACAGGTTTGCCTGGAGGATCTCCAAGCTATGCAGATCCTTATGAGTTTACACAATTACCAAGACTTAGGGATTATTTTAGAGCAGATGCAGGGATTAATTATGTTTTTACAGATGCGACTAAGAGATTTGACAAAGGGCACTGGTTGCATATTTTTAAAGAATTAACAGCCGGATTTGAGATCTATAATATTTTTGACAGACAAAACTCTATCACAAACACATTTGTAAGAGATGCAAGTACAAGACAGCAATTTGCAATACCCAATTTTCTGTCACCTCGGGTCTTTAATGTGCGACTCTCTGCAAAGTTTTAGACAGGCACCTGTTCTATAAACTCTTTAAGAATCCCTACTACGTAGTCTACTTCTTGCTTTGTATTATACTTTGAAAATGAAAAACGTACGCTAGGCTTTTTTAAATCCTCATCGCTAAGAACTTCTTGTAACACATGAGAACCTTTATCACTTCCACTCTGGCAGGCACTTCCCTTTGAACAAGCTATACCCTTCATATCCAACTGAAATAAAAGTAACAGTGCTTTTGCTGAGGCAATAGGTAAGCATACATTGAGTAATGTATATGTACTCTTATCAGGATCACTACAATTGCCATTGAGTTTGATACTAGGTATCTCTTCTTGTAACCTCGTAGCAAAATAGTTTTTGATCTCTTTTACGTAAGTGCTCTCTTCTTCAAGGTTATCATAGGCGCATTGCATCGCTTTCTCTAATCCTACAATATTATGTACACCCTCCGTTCCTGCGCGTAAACCTCTTTCTTGACTACCTCCATAAATCAAGGGACGTAGGCCGCTATTTTTTCTAATAAATGCAAAACCGATACCCTTAGGGCCGTGAAATTTATGACCGGCTGCCGCAACAAAGTCTACTGGGATTTCTTGTAAGTCCAGCTTATAGTGTCCTATACTTTGTACCATATCACTGTGAATCAATGCCCCATAAGATTTACATAATGTTGCAATAGATTTTATATCGATCATATTACCTATCTCATTATTAACGTGCATAAGACTTACAAGTGTTTTCTTATCACTAGAGCTCAATAAAGATTCTAGATGCTTGTCATCTGGTGTCCCACACTCTTTTAAGTTTAAAAACTCAAGGTCAATATTATAAGCCTTTGCGGCTTCTTGAGCAGCGTACAACACGGCGTGGTGCTCAATGCGTGAGGTAATTATTCTTTGTACTCCAAGATCCCGTACAGCACTATTAATTACAAGATTATCTGCTTCGGTGCCTCCAGAAGTAAAGATTATTTCTCCCGCAGATACATTTAAAATTTTTGCAATAGTTTTTCTAGCGCTTTCAATATGACTCTTTGCAGTTCGGCCTACAGCGTGGGTAGATGATGGGTTCCCAGGAACTTCCTTCATCACTTCCATCATTCTATCAAGGACCTCTTCTCTTATTTGAGTGGTTGCAGCGTTATCAAAATAAACCGTAGCCATAAACGTTAATCATTAAGGGTGTAAAAGGACAAAAATAGCTAAAATATCCCCAAGGGACTACGCAGAAATGGATCTACACAAAGCTCCTTTAGGTAAGAACGCAAATTGTCTGAATTACGCTTTCGCGAAAGCGTAATTAAATCCTTATCACGTATTTTTGTTAAAACTTTTTTCATGAAAAAACTCGTTTCTCTAGTATGTATCATCACATTATTTATCTCCTGTGATGACGGTGATCTCATAGTTACAAATCTTGATTTTGACGATGTCACCTTAGAACGTTGCGAGGATTTTGAATATGTATTTTATAAAATTAATACAGATACAAACGAGACCATCGCACTCCAATTTAGTACAAGCGATTCCATATTTGAACCTAGAGAACTTACCTATACACTATCGCTCTCTGGAAATGATGAATATTCATATAGGCGTTTTAATAGTGAGGTGCCTGGTGACTACTTCTGTAATGCCATCCCTCCTGCAACACCTATAGTAGATGAAGAATTTTTAAGTACCGTGGGAGACGTTGAAATACTCACGCTAGGTACAGAACAAGATGCAGATGGTATCCCAACCGAAATTGAGAATATCGATGGTATAAATGATTATGACATGGATGGGATTCCCGATTTTCTAGATTTTGATGACGATGGAGATAATGTACCTACTGCTTTAGAAGGTGTAGTACTTACAGAGGATGGCACTGCGATAGATATTGCTCTTTCTAGAGATTTTGATGG
>CAWUIT010000145.1:0-6944 GCA_963922345.1 uncultured Dokdonia sp.
CTACAAGCACAAAAAAATAGAAATAGAAATCTTGCCATAGGTCTCGATGGCTTTTTAGTACTAGGTGCTGAGCTATCCCTACTTATATACCGCAATACAAAACGAAAACAATTGATAGCCGAGCAAGAAAAACAACTTCAAATTCAAAAAACAACGACGCTCTTAAAAGAACAAGAGATTAATACGATTAATGCTATGGTAGCGGGTCAAGAAAAAGAGCGATTGCGGCTAGCTAGAGATTTACATGATAATCTAGGCGGTACGCTAGCTGCTATTAAGATGCATATTGGCAATTTACAAGTCAATCTTGATAAAACAGAAAATCCTCAAGACTTATTAGAAAAAGCAAATGAACTTATCTCTGCCGCCTATAGGGATGTGCGATCTATTGCTCATGAACGCAATAGCGGGGTAATAGCAAAGGAAGGTTTGCTACCAGCTATACAAAAACTAGCGCGTACGGTTACAGTGGCAAATCGCTTTGAAGTCATTGTGCAAGAATATGGTCTCAACGAGCGACTCTCAAATAATCTAGAGATCACTATATTTAGGATCGTTCAAGAATTGATTACAAATATAATCAAGCACGCAGAGGCAACAGAAGCAAGTGTATCTCTAACCCAGCACGAAAATGAGTTAAACATCATTGTAGAAGATAATGGAAAAGGGTTCAAGGTGGGCAAACTTTCTAAAGTAGAAGGTATGGGCTTAGGTAGTATTGAACGACGCATAGAATATCTGGACGGGACAATGGAAGTAGATAGCACAATAAATAAAGGCACAAGTATTATAATAGATATTCCCATATGATTACAATCGCTATTGCAGAAGATCACCAGGCCTTGATAGACGGTATGCAACTGTTTTTTCAATATGATAACGAGTACACAATTATAGGCATAGCAAATGATGGTGAATCTCTCATTGATCTCGTGCGCCGCAAGCAACCACAGATCGTTATCACAGACATTAGGATGCCAAGAATAGACGGTATTACCGCAACAAAAACAATCAAAACGGAATTTCCCTCAGTTAAAGTCATAGCCTTTTCAATGTTTGACCAAGACGCAGCGATAGATCAAATGCGTGCTGCAGGGGCAGATGGCTATGTATTGAAAACAAGCCCGCTAGAAACTTTAAGAGTAGCTATTGAAACGGTAATAAATAACGATCATTACTATGATACAACGCTGTCTGGATCTAATAACGCTTTCGCGAAAGCGAAATTAAAATCTTCACCACTCTCTAAAAGTGAAAGAGAAATATTAAAACTTATAGCCGAAAACAAAACCAGCTCTGAAATCGCAGAAATCCGATTTACAGCCGTCTCGACAGTTGAGAAACATCGTAAAAATATGATGCGCAAGCTCCAATTATCAGGTAAAGGAGAACTTTTAAAATATGCCATCGAAACCAAGTATAAATTTCAGTAATAGTTAAACGTAAAAATATCCCACGTAGTGGGAATGTTTTTGCAACAAGACGATTGGCATATTTGTGATATGTCAACAGTACTCCAAATTAAAGAAATCATTAAAACAGCCCACAATAATGGTGAAATCTTGAATACAGAAGATTTGCGCCAAATTTTAAATTCGCTAAAACCAATTGCTAAAAAACCAGAAGCTCTTGATCATCTTATTAATCTTCTAGAACATTTAAAACGTAGAACTACACACCATCAACAGCTTTCAAAGAGGCAGCAAGAAGTTTTAACAGAAATAGCTTTAGGTCGCACTTCTAATGAAATAGCGACTACACTTGATATAAGTGTTGGTACGGTGAGTACTCACAGAAAGAATATTATAAAAAAACTAAAGCTTTCTGGGTCTGGACAATTGCAATACTATGCTACCTGCAATGCAATAATAAACGTAGTACAAAGACATGAAAACCCGTATGTTTGACTACTCAAAATTTAATAATATGAGATACTTTTTTACGCTTATTTTAAGTCTAACGTTAGTTTATGCAACTCTAGGTCAAAACTCCAAAGGACTCAGTTCTACTAGATATAGTGGTATTCAAGGAGTGATTTTTAATCCTGCACAAATTTCTAATTCTCCCTATCGGGCAGATATTAATATACTGTCTCCGTATGCTATTGCGGGGTCTGATTATGTTGGAATTAATTTTGAGACATTGTTTGATAATGATGAAATTTCGGAAGATGAAGTTGCTTTTTTTCCAAAAGCCGACAATAACTTCCTTTCAAATACAGATATCTTAGGACCATCTTTCTTTGTTAATTTAAATCGTAAAAGTTCAATAGGACTCACCTCGCGACTCCGCATTATGAGTAGTATTAATAATATAAATGGTGAACTCTTTGAAAATCTGGTAGATGATTTTGATGATAATGAAGATTTTTCTGCTAGGGTAGATAACCTTTCATTTACTACTCACGCTTGGATAGAGTACGGATTATCATATGGATACTTGCTTAAAGAGACACGTTCTTATGATCTTAGTGTAGGTGCCACAGCAAAAGTTCTACAAGGAGCTGGGGCCGTTTATGGCAATAGTAATCGTTTAACCGCAGATTATGATGCAAGTAATGATCTAGTGACTACAACTGGAAGTTTAAATTTTGGCAATACACCCGGGTTTGAAGATGGAGATTTTGAGTTTTCAAATTTTTCTTTTGGTTTTGGACTAGACCTTGGTGCAGCAATCTTCTCAAAAGAGGGCGCTCAAAATTATTGGAGAGCAGGAATATCAATTAATGATATAGGCGCTATTACGTATGAAGATGCTGTATTAAACAATTACGACTTAAACGGTACCGTATCTGACGATTCTTTTAATGGGGATGACTTTGAAGAAAGTGTTGACAATAATTATCAATCTACAGAAACCATTCAAGATCAGAAGGTGATTTTACCTACAGCAGCACATCTATTTGTAGATTATCAAGTAAAAGGAAAGTTTTATGTTAATGTAGAGTCTGCGATTTCATTGATAGGAAAAAATAAAGCGACTGCCAATAGAGTCTATACCTACGCCACTATAAATCCTAGATTTGAAGGAAGGTGGTTGGGAGTGTCTAGCCCTCTTACTGTAGAGCAACACATAGGCTTCTCTTGGGGATTGCAACTTAAACTTGGTCCTATTTGGGTAGGATCGTCCACGGCAATTAGCAATTTTATTTCAGACTCTTCAAGAGGTGTAGATGCTTATGTGGCACTTAAGGTACCTCTTTTTAAAAGTAGAAATAGATCTTAATGAAAAAAGCACTTCTCTGATAGGGAAGTGCTTTTTTAACTATAGGTCTTTTTAATCTTACGCTTTAAAAAGAGGTCGGTGCCCCATCATTTCATTAACGCTTTGCGCTACATTTTCTAATACATCATCATTATCGTGATGCTCGATTGCTTTATCAATAAAGTTTGCTATCTCGTGCATATCTTTTTCTACAAGCCCTCGCGTAGTTACTGCTGCTGTACCTATGCGTATACCTGATGTCACAAATGGTGATTTATCATCAAAAGGAACCATATTTTTATTTACAGTGATATCTGCTTTACCTAGAGCTTCTTCTGCTGCTTTGCCTGTAACATTTTTATTACGAAGGTCTATAAGCATCATATGGTTATCTGTTCCTCCAGAGATAATATGATATCCTTTTACAATCAATGCATCTGCAAGCGCTGATGCATTTTTCTTAACCTGTACCATATAATGCAAAAACTCATCTGTAAGTGCTTCACCAAAAGCAACAGCCTTTGCTCCTATCACATGCATTAAAGGTCCTCCTTGATTACCTGGGAAAATCCCGCTATCAAGTAACGAAGACATCATTCTAAGGTTACCATTTTTAAGCTTAATCCCGAACGGATTTTCAAAATCTTTGCCCATCATAATAAGACCACCTCTTGGGCCTCTTAATGTTTTATGAGTCGTTGTGGTTACAATGTGACAATGTGGGATGGGATCTGCAATAATACCTTTGGCAATGAGTCCAGCCGGATGCGCCACATCTGCAAGGAGGATGGCTCCTACTGAGTCTGCTATTTCGCGAAAGCGAGAATAATCTATCTCACGTGAGTATGCAGAAGCGCCTGCAATAATCATTTTGGGCTGTTCCTTCGTTGCGATTTCTTGTATGTTGTCATAATTAAGAAGTCCTGTCTCCTTCTCTACTCCATAAAACACAGGATTATATAAACGTCCAGAGAAGTTTACAGAAGATCCGTGAGTTAAATGACCGCCGTGAGCAAGATCAAAACCTAAGAACTTGTCTCCAGGCTTTAGGCAGGCGTGAAAAACAGCTGTGTTAGCTTGAGAACCAGAGTGTGGCTGTACATTTGCATAGGCTGCTCCAAAAAGCTCTTTTGCACGTTCAATAGCAATATTTTCTACTACATCTACTACCTCACAACCGCCGTAATAACGTTTTCCTGGATATCCCTCTGCATATTTATTTGTGAGAACAGATCCTGCGGCTTCCATCACCTGGTCGCTTACAAAATTTTCTGAAGCGATCAATTCTAAGCCATTAAGCTGGCGTTCTTTTTCCTCGTTAATGAGATCAAATATTGCGGTATCACGTTGCATAGTACACTGGTTTGTTAAAGTGAAGCAAAAATACTACAAACAGTATTTAAGTATGCTATAAATCCTATATTTGGAAAAGAGATTTACAAACAACTTATCAAAATAAACACCATGCCACTATCTGCTAATGACCCATCTAGAAAAACCTGGCTTGATACCCCAAAAAACACCGATTTTCCTATACAGAATATTCCTTTTGGCGTTTTCCTTACTCGTGATGACGTTATCACTATAGGTACACGTATAGGAGATTATGCAATTGATCTGGGAGCATTGCATCAATTGGGCTATTTTGACGGAATTCCACTTACAGATGACATTTTCTTACAGGATACTCTTAACGATTTTATTGCAGATGGCCGTAAGACTTGGCGCTTAGTGCGTAATCGTATTTCAGAAATTTTTGAAGAAAGCAATGACGCTTTACGCGAAAATTCTAAAGATCGCGATGTAGTAATTTTTAAACTTGATGAGGTCGAAATGCAATTGCCTGTACAAATAGGTGATTATACAGATTTTTACTCGAGCATTGAGCACGCTACAAACGTGGGTACGATGTTCCGAGGTGAAGAGAATGCGCTTATGCCTAACTGGCTTCATTTGCCAGTTGCTTATCACGGCAGAAGTTCTTCTGTTATTCCTTCAGGGATTCCAGTACATAGACCTCAAGGTCAAAAGTTACCTAATGGCGCCACAGAACCTATTTTTGGTCCATCACGATTGGTAGATTTTGAACTAGAGATGGCATTTATAACAACAGATGCAAATAATCTCGGAGAATCCATCTCAACAGCAGAGGCTGAAGAAAATATTTTTGGTCTTGTTTTATTTAATGATTGGAGTGCAAGAGATATTCAAAAATGGGAATATGTTCCTCTTGGACCATTCTTAGCAAAAAACTTTGCATCTTCTATATCTCCGTGGATTGTAACGCTAGATGCCTTAGAGCCTTTTAGAGTAGAAAGTCCAAAACCTAAAAAAGAACTACTACCCTACTTACAGTTTTCTGGTAAAAAGAGTTTTGACATTAAGCTAGAAGTAGCCTTACAACCAGAAGGAAAGAAAGAAACCGTCGTCTCAAAATCTAACTTTAAATATATGTACTGGAATATGAGCCAGCAGCTAGCGCACCATACTATAACAGGGTGTCCCGTAAATGCTGGAGATATGATGGGTAGTGGTACGCTCTCTGGACCTACGCCAGACTCTTATGGATCTATGCTAGAACTCTCGTGGCGAGGTGAGAAACCTGTCAAACTAGATGAAGGTGGTGATCGTAAGTTTATTGAAGATAATGATACTGTGATCATAAGAGGTTATTCTAAGTCTAAAGAATACCCACGTATCGGGTTTGGCGAAGTTTCTACCAAGTTACTTCCAGTATTTGAGCCTAAAACAAAATAAATAAGCCTGCTCAATGATTAAAACCTTTGCGCTTTATTTTATAATTCTACTTGCAGTTGCTTTTTATGCAAGTGCATTTTATCTAGGATATTTGATATTGTTACTCATATTTGGAAAAGTCCTAGGGGCAATCATTTTTGGAAGCCTTATCCTCTTTGTAGCCTTGCGAGAGTGGCAAAAAAAACGGACTAGTAAATAAGTTTAGAATAGTACTATATACGCTTTCGCGAAAGCGTAATTTAAAAGGGCTAACTTCTCAGTTAGCCCTTCTCAACTTAAAAACCTTAAACTAAATTAAGTTGATTATAGACAGGTATAGCAGTCTCCACCTAAGGCGAAGAGCTGCTGTATTTCAGTAGGATTTAAAGTTCTTTTGTAAACTCTAAGGTCATCTAGATGACCCTGAAGACCCTGTCCGATTCTATATTCAGAAAGTGATGTACTTCCTATATCTAAATTTGAATTTATTGATTCATCACGTAAAATGCCGTCTCGGTAAAGACGTACAGAATTTGTATTATCTACAGTGAGTACAAGATGGTGCCAGTCTGTGTTTGTCCAATCTACATCTACTTCTGTATTCCAGTCATTATCCCAGATAGAGAAATTATTTGTGTAAAAAAGGGGTGAATTTAGGTCAAAGACGCCTATTTGAAATCCATCTGAAGTTGAACTTCCTTTTTGTAACATAATCTCAAGATTGCCTGGATCTTCATTTTGCATTTTAAACCATAGGCTAATAGAAAAGGGTTCTCCTTGTACAATGCTATTAGTGCTCGTTACGGGAATTGTAAAGTCCTCCTGCTCATTAAAATTTAATGCGCAGTCTTGAGTATTGTCTCGATCTGTAACACTCTCATTTACAGCACTAGGTATACTGTAATCGCTTATTAGTTCTATAGGGTATTGTGCAAGTGGCATATATAGCACAAGATCCTCGAGATACAACTGCGGGTTATCACAACAATCTACCACTGTGAGAT
>CAWUIT010000146.1:0-6934 GCA_963922345.1 uncultured Dokdonia sp.
TAACTCTGTTTTGCCCCCATCTGTAAAGCGTGTACAAACTCGTGTATACCTAGATTGAGATTGTCATCTGTTATTTGATAACCTTGCTCAAAATCTTTCCAAGAAAAAACTATAAGCCGCCGCATGGGATTAAATTCTCCTTTATGATAGGTTTCATTTATAGTACTGTAAAATTCATCTGGATACACAAGGATGGTGTCAACTAGATCATACTTATATCGCTTTCTACCAAATGTTACAAGAATAGCCACAGCTGCAATTAACACCTCAACTTCGGTAGTTATTTTAAATTGATCACGACCAATAATTTGTGTCTCATTTAAAAATACCTTAACTCTGTGTTCAAACCTTCGCTTCTCTTTAGATCCAAGTTTAGTATAAAAATCAAATTTATTGGCGAGGATGCTTTTTTGCTTTCGCGAAAGCGTTCTAAAGATGAGTAAATCTCTATACAGAACCGTATCGGTCTTATTGCTATACCACGTCTCATATAGCCGAAATGATATATAAAAAACCCACAGAAAAAATGCTGCAAGTACATAAGGTATGAGATAAGTAGTATCCTCCATTATCAATATTAATAGCGTATGCTTAGCTCTTATTTATTTGCTGAAGCTCCCTTGAAATTTTGCGATGTATTTTTAAATAGTACGTTGAAGGTTGTAAGGCTGCCATAGATTCTAGTGATATATTGCTGTAAGTCAATTTTTTCTTGTTCTTCTAGATTTTTGCTGGCATTTATTTTTTGTTCCATAACCCGCACGCGATCACGCACCATAACGATTTTGTGGAAAAAACTATCTATGGGAATATCTTTTGAAGTTAATGCTCTATCCTTTGGTGTTAAGGTGAGGATACCGCCCTTCCATTTATCTCCTAAAGGAACTACTTCTGAAATATCACTATATCTCTTTAAGAGATCTCGTAATGACTTTTCGACCTCATAGAAACTCACAGTATCTACTTCTTGCTCAACACAATCGATAACTTCAAAAGTATCATCAAGAGCAATTGTTTCTAAACCGCTGTTAATAAAAGTAACCCAGTATAACGCTGCCGTTACATTGGTTACAACTCCTTTTCCTAGTTCAGGGTGATCAATTCTACTCCCTATTCCTAAAATTTTTTTCATAATAATTAAACTTGTAATCTTTAAAAATGTGATACTTATATATATGTCTATATATGTTATCCCCTTAGATGTTTACTGGTTACACTTCTTTCAAAACTGAATTCAGCCTTGTTTTTAACAAGAAACTTCTCACAGGGTTAAGTTTATAATTCCCTTAACACGAGTTTAACTTAAGTTGTAAAACCGTAAAAACTCTTTCTACGTAAGTTTACCTAAATAAACAATATATACAATGAAAACATTACCAAAAATTTTAATTGCCGGCGCACTCGTTGCTGGAGTTGGAGCACTTGTTGCTGCAGATCACCTAGACGCGCCAGCTGTGGGAGGAACCACAGCAGACATTACAGATTACTTTGCTTTTGAAAGCGCTGAAAATAGTGATAACACTGTTTTTGTGGCTAATGTGCAAAGCTCACTTGCTCCTGCAGGAAATGATGCGACCTTTGATGAGAACGTACTTATTGAATTTAACATAGATAATACAGGGGATCTAGTTGAGGATCGAGTAGTACAAGCAATCCCTAGAGATGGAAGAATGTACTTTTTTGGACCTTACGCGCCAGGAAGCACAGGACTTAACAGTACAATTGATGCAGACCAACTAATTGGATCTGTAGAAATAACTACAGGAAGTACAGCTATTACAGAAACTACAGCTAGTGGCATTAAAATGTTTGCTGGACCAAGAGAGGATCCTTTCTTCTTTGACTTTGGAACATTTAACGCAGTGATAAGCGGAGATGCAGATAATAATGGACCTAATGGAGGATTTAAAACTGCAGAAAATGCTGTAGATACTTTTGATGGTACAAATGTATTATCAATAGTGATTGAAATTCCAAATGCACTTGTAGGACCAACGGTAGCTCACCCTGCTGGATTTGACGTTCAAGTATGGAATACGTGGGTTGAAGCAAAAAGACAACAATAATAGTTTAAAAAATAAATAACATGAAATTACAAAACATAAAATACCTAGCAATCGCAGCAGTACTTGCTGGATTCGTATCGTGTAATGAGGATGATGATCTTTTCGTAGCAGTAGATCCACTTCCACCAGAAGAAATTAGCTTTGAAGGAACATTTGCTCAAGAAGACCAGATGGGACGTGCAGCCATTAATACCGTTTTAAGTGGTAGTGATGCTATAAAGAACAGTTTTAACGTAACAATACCTTCTGAAATGGTAGCGGCATTTCAACCAGATTTTCTTGATAGAGCTGCTGGTTTACACGCTGCCTTTGGAGTACAATATGAGGAAAATATTTTAGGACTTGATGCTCCAACACTTACAACAGTGCTTGCAGCAGATGTATTACAAGTTGCACCAGATGCACCAACTACCTATTTTGATGGAGTAAATGTTTTAACGGGTCGTAATCTTACTGATGATGTTGTAGATGTATCGCTTATATTACTTTTTGGTGGTATGAACGGAGATCGTTTTAATGGTCAGGATACTGATAATGATGGAATGCCAGATTTACCGATCTTAGTTACAGATAATGTACCTAATACTGGTGAAACACCAAGTTCTACATTCCCGTACCTAGAAGATCCACAATAATATTGTGACACATAATATGAAAGGGTCTGATGTTATCAGACCCTTTTTTAATTAAAAACGTATCATGAAACAACAACTTACCATAATCTTTTCACTTCTCTTACTCGTTTTATTGAGCTCAGTCTCTTGTTCTCACGAGGAGGTTAAAATTGCAAACCAAGAGGATTACCAAATCTATCTTGAAGCAGATCCTACAGAAGATTCTGACAAACTAGAAGAACAATTAAGCTTCTGGAATAACCGCATCAAGGCCGATAGTTCACAAATTATTGATTTAAATAAGAGTGCTGGAGTATATACTGCAATTTTCCAAACGAATGCAGATATAAACTCGCTCAAGCTCGCTGAACAAAATCTAGAAAAAGGTGTTGAAAAAGCAGCAATTGGTAAAGATAATTACCTCCGGGCTCTAGCTCAAAATTATGTGACACAGCATAGATTTAGAGAAGCAAAAAAGGCGATAGATTCTGCAACGGCTATAAGCGGTGATATTTCTGCCAATAATTTTGTGCGTTATGATATAGCAATGGAATTAGGCAACTATGAAGAGGCCAAAACATTATTAGACGAGGAAGCAGATTTTTCAAATTATAATTACCTCATCCGTCTTGCAAAATGGGAAGATTATCAAGGTAATCTCGATAAGACCATACAGCATATGGAAAACGCAATGCGCATAGCAGAGCGGGGAAATACAAAGGCTCTAAAACTTTGGGTCTACACCAATCTAGCGGATTATTATGGACACGCTGGTGAGATAAAAAAATCGTACAACCACTACCTTAAAGCATTAGAACTTGATCCTAATAACGCCTATGCAAAAAAAGGCATTGCGTGGATAGCCTACTCACATGATCGTAATCCTAAAGAAGCATTACGAATAATTGAAAAAATTGAGAGTACTTCTAAAAGTCCAGATTATTTACTCCTTAAAGCTGAGATTCAAGAAGATCTTGGAAACAGTGATAAAGCTAAGAATCTCACAGAGGAATTTCTTGAGCGCGTCTCAAATATTCAATATGGTGATATGTATGGCGCCTATCTAGTAGAAGTTTATGCTTCTAATGAGAATACAGCGCCGGAGGCTCTTGAACTTGCCAAAAAAGAGGTACGCAATAGGCCTACTCCAATGTCTTACGACCTCTTAGCTCACGCCTATTATGCAAATGGAGAATATGAAAAAGCGTTAGAAGTTGCAGAGGAGTTTGTAATAGGTAAAACATATGAACCGCTAGCATTATTCCATACGGCTCAAATTTATAAAGCATTAGGATTAAATGATCGTTTAGCACCCATTAAGGAAGAGCTACTAGAGACAAGTTATGAGTTAGGTCCAGTGATGTATCAAGAGATAAAAAACTTTTAGTTAGTATTAAGGAAACCATACTTATAAAAGTTACGTAAGTATAAGTGATTATGTTAAACTATTAAGTTGGTAGTTTTTTTGATTTTGTTTGTATAAGCGACTCATCAGAAATGATGAGTCGCTTTTTTGCTTGTAGTCTGGTAAATTTATAATGCAAAATTGGAGAGCCTACGCTGTCTTCTAGTTGATCAACGAACTAAGCGCTCTCAAAGAACTTTTGGAGAAGTACACTCTTTTAAGCATTAAGATTGATGTGTAGATGGTAACCAGTATAATGTCGTTGCATTAAACATCTATTTAATGGAACTATAAATATCTATTAGATATCCCTAAATTGTGATTCAAACCTATAAGTGAAAGTAGAAGTCTGTTTTAAAAAAGATAAGAGAAATCTGATACCTTATGAGGGAACTACACCAAGTGTGTAAAGCTGTTCAAGAGTAGGAGACGCGCTTCCCCCTGCTGGTTCTAAGGTAATTCCAAAAGCTTCCGACTCGTTAGGATTATCAAGTTCAAATATCTGATTACCAGAATTGTCATATTGATCTAAAACACCGAGACTTGTAGGTGTAAGCGGTTCAAGTTTAAGTGACCACACTTGATACACCTTCCCATCTGGAGGAGATGGTAATCCTTTAATATCTATATATGCTTTTCCCTTATCTTTATCCCAATAGACGCTTGCATAAGCTTCTGGCGCTATTGCTTGTGCTCCCAGCGGCACTGTTATTACATCTTGCTCACGAATGATATTGAGTAGATTTTTTGTTTCTTCAAAATTATTTTCGGCTACTTGTGTTTTTCCTTCTTGTAAAAGCAATTCTCTTTTAGTATCTACTAGTTGTTCATCTAAGCTAGAGTTTACAGAGTATAAGTACCCTACTCCGGCGAGCAATATAACTGCTGCTGCCCATCCTAGCCAAGCAATTACAGGTGTTTGCTTTCGCGAAAGCGGTATCACTTTACTTGTATCAAGATTAAGTCTATTTTTTATCCCGGTAAAATTAGTAGGAGTACCTGGTGCTGCTGCTTTGGCAAGATGCATCAAATGATTTTCGATAGCCACTGCCTCTTCTAGTAATGCGGGAGATTGTGATATAGCGCTAGCAACATCCATCATCTCATCCTCTGGCAATGTGCCATAAATGAAGAGCTCAAGTGCTCCGGAATCAATGTATGTTTTTGGATCTTTCATTCTACGCCTACTATATCTCTTAATTTTTTAATACAGATTCTATTTCTAGTTTTTACTGTTCCTAACGGAATATCTAGTTCCTCTGCTGTTTCCTTTTGGGTATATCCTTGGAAAAATAAATAGTGAATTATTTTTTTACAAAGGGGTTCTAAAACCTCAACAAACTTTTTAATACCTATTGCATCTACAGAGGTATTAAAGCTTCCTTTTGCCTCGAGAATATCTACGAAGAATTCTGCAGTATGGTTTTTCTTTTGATTTTTGAATGCCTTAGACCTCGTTTTATCTATAGCGGCATTACGAGCTATATTGAGCATCCACGTAAAGAACCTACCCTTCTTAGGGTTATATTTATCTGAGTTATTCCAAATTTTTACAAAAGTATCTTGTAACACTTCCTCTGCCACCTCTTGATTGTGTAAAACGCTATTTATGACCCCAAAGAGGCTCTCGCTATAGAGTTGATATATTTTTTCAAAAGATGTAGGATCTTTTTGTAAAAATTTTTCAATAAGTAGGTCGGGTTGTGTCATCATATCTAAGAAAATACAATGTAGGAATTATCTATTAAATTTTAAATGTATCTGAGCTCAAATCACAAGTGTTTTTTTAACAGTAAAATCTTATCGTGCCAATTTATGAATTGATAAAGTGCCTATTACTCCATACGTACCCCAGAGAGAATTTTGTCCTGCAATTCTGTATCAGAATCAGTATGCAGTACAGACATATCACCAGTGCTTTCTAAAACGACGGCCTTCACCTGATCAAAATCTAATACATTTGCCTCTCTCAATTTTGCGATAAGATCATCTTCTCCTACATTAACGTTATGTAAATTTTTATATAAGATCTCCCCGTCTAGCATAAGAAGCATAGGTTTATTAGTTGCGAGATTCTTAAAAAAATCGCTTTTCCTTACAAGTCTAGAAAAGATAGATTGAAAGAGAATAATTGCCGCAAGTGATAACATTCCTTTAAAAATAGACTGACCAGTATTAAGAACAATTGCCGCTAGTATGGAACCTATTGCGATAGTTGATGCAAAATCAAAACTAGACATTTTTGCAAAGGTACGTAGTCCAGAAATACGAGTTATAACAATTATTGCGGTAAATATCGCAAGAACTGATATGATTACCTTACCAAGTATAGGTAGTGTTGCATATATCCAATTTTCCATAAATATTAGTTTAATATTATATCCTTCAAATTAGGCAAAAATGAAATAAGCCAGTTAGACTGGCTTATTATTTATTTAAACTTTATCGAAAAAATTAGGGAAGTAATTTTTCTTGACCTTGCTTGCTTCTATTTGAGCTTTAAGTTTTTCAAGTTTGGGACAAATTCTTCTCTAAAAGATCTATTGTTTTTGACCCAATCATATGCGTAATATCCTAATTGTATAACTGTTACTATTCTAAATACTTTTCCTACGATTTTCATAATTTTGATTTTCACTCAATTTAAAAAACTATAACAGTAGATCATTTTCTATTAGCACACTTTAACGACAAGTCGTTAATGATTATTAAAGAAAAAGTGTCAAAATGAATATTCCCTTAAAATTTTAATAGAAGTAATTTAGAGGCTAGACGTGAATTTCAACCTTTTGAACGCCGCGTTTCTTTAAATGCTGGCTTATACTTCTACTCGTAAAATAAGTATGTTC
>CAWUIT010000147.1:0-6924 GCA_963922345.1 uncultured Dokdonia sp.
GGAGGTACGACTGAGAGAATGATGTTAGAGAGGAAGGC
This sequence comes from uncultured Dokdonia sp., assembly GCA_963922345.1. Taxonomy (GTDB): domain Bacteria; phylum Bacteroidota; class Bacteroidia; order Flavobacteriales; family Flavobacteriaceae; genus Dokdonia. The sequence continues at coordinate 39 of CAWUIT010000147.1, forward strand.
ATTTAAAATCTACCTTTAAGATGATTCCTAACAATTGCGACAAGCGAAACTTATGCATTAGACTATAACTTTAGCGGATTTGGATTTTGTAGCGGAGCGCTACGGTTCAGATGGTGAGTTGGTGTGCCTTTGCCTTCGCATTTCCTCACCTTTTGATGACTTACTAGCCCCGAAGTCAATCAGCCGTCCACGGTTTTGGCTATGGTTTCGTTACGGAATGGTACGTGAGTATCATTCCGTCGTAACCATAAATTTAGCAAAAAGGCTCGAAATTCCGATTGGGAATTTCAGCCGTAATGAACTATAGTCTTTGTTGCCAACTGGCTTTATTTAATTATTTCAGTCAGATATACAATTCCGAATATCCAACCAACGTAGAGTAGAGTATAAGTCAGCGAGTAAAATGCTGAAATTCCAATAGCTCCTTTCGTATCTTTTGATTTATTAAAAACAAATTTTAATGCTCTGAAAAAAATCCAGTAAAGCATTGCTAATATTATGAATAAAGAAAACCAAAAAACGGTTTCCAAAACTATTAGTAAAATCACGAATAGAATTGACATAGCAATCCACAAAACTATTGATAAAATCAGTCCGCCAATTCCGTCTCCAACGTCAATCGAAGGCATATCAATTGTTGGTGAAGCACTTCCAGTCAAATCGCCTGTTTGGAAATTTCGAAATTTGGGAAAGTTGTCAATCAGTCCAATTCCAGTATAAAGTCCGTAAGTCATAAAAAGAAATAATGCTGTAGCAATAATTCCAAGTGACAAGTATAGATTGGAAGTCAAACTCCGATTATAATTTATTCCAGTCAGATAAACAGTCAGAATTGTAATTCCGATTACAAGTAATGAAACTATAAAAACAGATTTTCCTTTTAAATATGGTTGTTTGGTTTTCAATTCAGAGTGTTTTTGTTCAGCTTGTTGGCTAACAGGTTATTGCATAAAACGAGTGCGGCATTTTGTGGGTTTGCCTGTTTTTTTGGTTTGTATTTCTTTTCTAAATATACAATGAATTGTGAAGTTGTGTGCCGCGCTTACTGCTCTTAGGCATACTTAAAATGCTATTTTTTAAAATACGCCTCTGTAAGCTGTAATTTTTAACTTCCAGCAAATGGGGTTCCAAAAATTCCCACAGCGAGTTCAGACCAGATGAGTATTAGCAGGACCATCAATACAATGCCTAATAGAACGCGATATTTAAACGTTTTAATTTTCCTCAACATAAACTCTAGCGTAAGTCCCGTTGCAAGTAATAAGATTCCTGCAATTAAAAAATCAAAAGTCTTCCATTGTACATCATCAGTAAATTGCATGGCTATTAAGGGTATAAAGAGCAGGGATATCGCTATGGTGAGAATAGTGATACGTCTTTTATTTTGATTTATAAGTTCCATAGTCCTACAGGTTTTACGTGAACATAAATGCTTTAAGAGTCTGCAATGCTTAAAAGGGCTTCTTTTTACCAAAGCAGTTGCTTGTACCTCTTTATTGTATACATAAATATACAAGGAATTATCATTTTGTGAGTCACACAATAGATTAAAACGTTACGCTTTCGCGAAAGCGTAGCACAAAAAAATCGGCTACTCCATAAAGAATAGCCGATTTTGTTTATAAACCTAGCAAGCTGCAAACAGCTTACAATGGTTTTCAATCATCGAGATTAATCTCTCTTACGATCATCACGTCTGTTATCGCGACCACCACGGTTATCACGACCACGGTTATTACGATCATTATTATCTCTTGGTGGGCGTGCTACATAGCCTTCTGGCTTTTCTAGCAATGCCTTGCGAGATACTTTCTCCTTGCGTGTGCGCTTGTCTATACCAAAGTATTTTACATCAAGCTCTTCACCCATAGAGAGTACATCAGAAGCATTTTCTGTGCGCTCCCAAGCGATCTCAGAAACGTGTAATAATACTTCGTTTCCTGGAGCGTCTAGATATTCTACTACTGCGCCAAAGTCTAGCATCTTAATCACTTTTACCTTGTACGTTTCTCCTACAGTAGGTTTAAAGGTGATAGAGTCTATTTTTGCAAGTACAGCGTCTATGCCCGCTTGTCCTGTTCCTAGTATTTCTACAATTCCTTCTTCGGTTACAGGATCCTCGTTTATCACGATGGTAGTTCCTGTTTCCTTTTGAAGTTCTTGTATCACTTTTCCGCCAGGACCTATTAAGGCTCCTATGTACTCATTTGCAATACGTGTAGTGACCATTTTTGGTGCGTAGTCTTTTACATCTTCGCGTGGTGCTGCAATTGCATCTGTAAGCTTCTCTAGAATGTGTAAACGGCCATCGCGTGCTTGCTTTAATGCATTTACAAGAATCTCATACGAGAGTCCTTTTACTTTAATATCCATCTGGCAGGCCGTAATACCATCTGCCGTACCAGTTACTTTAAAGTCCATATCTCCTAAGTGATCTTCATCTCCTAAGATATCAGAAAGTACTGCATATTTTCCAGAGTCACCGTCTGAGATTAATCCCATAGCGATACCAGAAACTGGCTTTTTCATTTGTACACCCGCATCCATCATTGCCATCGTACCAGCACAAACCGTTGCCATAGAAGAAGATCCGTTAGATTCTAATACCTCAGATACCACACGTACTGTATATGGACAATCTGCAGGTACCATTCCCTTAAGTGCACGTTGTGCAAGGTTACCGTGACCTACCTCACGACGTGACGTCCCACGTATAGGGCGCGCTTCTCCAGTACAAAATGGTGGGAAGTTGTAGTGTAAGTAAAACGTTTCTTCACCTTCATAAGAAGGCATATCGATTTGATTTGCCTCTCTTGATGTACCTAAAGTTACCGTAGCAAGCGCTTGCGTCTCCCCACGTGTAAATACAGCACTCCCGTGTACAGATGGTAAGTAATCAATCTCACACCATATAGGTCTAATTTCTGTAGTCTTACGACCGTCTAGACGTAACCCTTCATCAAGAGTAAGATCACGTATCGCTGCCTTCTCTGCAGCGCGGTAATATTTAGAAACAAGATCGCCAAAATCTTCTAGCTCTTCTTCAGAAAAAGTAGCTTTGATCTCTTCCTTTATTTCAGAAAAAGCCATCCCGCGTTCTTTCTTAGAAGATCCAGCTTTTGCAATGGCATATACTTTATCATAAGCCATATCGTGTACCTTTTTCTTGAGATCTTCATCAGATCTTTCGGCTGGGTACTCGCGTACTTCTTTGCGACCTCTTGCTTCTGCAAGACGTAATTGTGCTGCACACTGTACTTTAATGTGTTCGTGAGCAAACTTGATAGCTTCTGTCATTTCTTCTTCAGAAATTTCATCCATCTCACCTTCTACCATCATCACAGAATCTGCAGAGGCACCTATCATCATATCAATATCAGATTCGTCTAGTTGTGCTCTTGATGGGTTAATTACAAACTCACCATTTACACGACCTACTCTTGCTTCTGAGATGGCGCACTCAAACGGGAAGTCAGATAGCTGGATCGCTGCACTGGCAGCAAGACCTGCCATCGCGTCTGGCATCACCTCGTCGTCATGAGACATTAACTGGATCATTACCTGTGTTTCTGCGTGGTAATCTTTTGGGAATAATGGGCGCAACACACGGTCTACTAGACGCATAGTAAGCACCTCACCATCAGATGGGCGTGCTTCTCTTTTAAAGAAACCTCCTGGATAACGACCTGAAGCTGCAAACTTCTCGCGGTAATCTACCGTAAGTGGTAAAAAGTCGAGGTCTTTTGCCTCATAATTTGATACTACGGTACATAACAACATACACTTACCAGACTGTACTACGACAGATCCGTGTGCTTGCTTTGCAAGTTTTCCTGTTTCGATAGAGATCTCTCTCCCATCGCCTAGGTCAATGACCTCTTTGTAAACTTTTGGAATCATAAAATGTGTTTTTCATTCTCACCTTAATGCTTTTTGCATTACTAATGGGCGAGAATTTTTTTCAAAAAAAACGTGTAAAGGAATCCCTTTTTTACGCTTTCGCGAAAATGTTAATAATAGGAATACTCTTCCTGAGCATTCACCTGTGTCGTTGTGTTGTGTAGTTGTTGTGATGCTGGACTAGTTACTTCGAGCATCGGGACACCAATGAAAAACAAGCTGTTTGAGCTTTCTTTGTCTGTTTTAAGAAGATTATTATTCCCAAAACGACCTAAGGTTGTTCTTTTCCTTTCGGCGAAAATCTGCTTTGTGCAAAAGTAGTCTGTTGAAGGCTACTACTGTTTAAGGCTTATGATTTTTGATCCGTTCAAATTTTCGCGAAAGCGAATCTGTGAACATCTATATGCGTGTTGCAAAAGTATAAAAAAAGGGAACCAAAATGGCTCCCTTTTCTGTGTGTATTATTTACGGATACCTAACTCCTTAATAATAGCTCTGTAACGTAAAACGTCTTTCTTGATTAAATAATCAAGTAGTGCACGACGCTTACCTACAAGCATTACTAGGGCACGCTCTGTATTATAATCTTTACGATTATTTTTAAGGTGCTCAGTTAAGTGCGTGATACGGTGTGTGAATAAAGCGATCTGTCCCTCTGCAGAGCCAGTGTCGTTCTTACCTTTACCGTGTTTTTCAAATAGTTCTTCTTTTGCTTCTTTTGTTAAATACATTCCAATATTATTTAATGAGATTCATGTATTGATAGCGTGTCTATCAGCGTGCGAAGATACTACATTCTTTTAATAAATTATGATTTATTTAAAAATCTATGCTTGTGTCTCAATGACTTCGCTGTTTTTACTCAATGTCAAGGCAAGGTTTCCTAACAATACTCCATAAATCACTTTAGAAGCAACATCTGCAATTGTATAGGTGAGTTGTCTTGCCATCACGCCATCTTCACTGTAGAAAAAGCCGTCTATACCTGCTAGGTATGGCATTAAATATGCTCCTGGGTATAAAAACCAAGAAACTAAGAAGAGTACCCAAATGTTTGAAAGGATCTTTTGACCTTTGGCAGGGATCCCTACTTTTCCTTCGTCTATCACCTTTTTCATCACCCATAAAATATGGAAGAAAAATGCTGAAGAAATGGCGCCCCAAACAAAGAATGCAGTTAAGTTACTTACCTCATAAAATTGACCAATGTAACCTGTAATAATCATCATCGCTCCAGAAAACCAGAACTGATTACGCACAGAGCTAAATTTTGATTTCGTTAGACTTACAACAAAGAGTATCTGGAATAAAAGCATAGGTACATCAATGAGCCAGTTTAAATAACGATAACCGTTATTAAATAAATCTCCTTCTGTGTCTAGAAAGTAGCGACCTCTCTCTGGATCAAATGTAAAGCTGCTCGTCCAGTTTTGTGCTTGCGCATACAATAATAAAAAGGCAGATACCATTACTACTGCAGATAGTATATTGGACATCTGGTATTTCTTGTCTACGTTTTTAATGGTTAGGATAAAATAAAGAAGTCCAGCAAGCATAACGGCATATCCTAATGTTAGGATATGAGATGTAAACTGATAGGCAATTTCAGAAAAGCCTTCAGTCGCACCAATGAAATTTTCAAAATTGGCGTTTCCTAGTTGATCTTGTATCATAGTTTGTGTTTTTAGTTCGTAATCCTAAAGGTACACAATACTATATTTTGTTTAAACTTTTTAAGAATACTTTAAACAAATTAAAACTATGAAACGATCTCATAGATAGGAGATAAAGACTTTACAATATCAAAATACGTAATAGCTTATATCCCATTAATATAAAATATTGTCAAGGATCTCATCCATACTCTGCTCCCTAAGATTAAAAATCTGATCTGCGAGAAATATTTCATCCATCTCTTGGCGTAATTGTGAGAGCTCACGGTGCGTGTAATGATGATAGATTAGATTGCGTTGTATTTTTTTTAAACTTTTACTCTCACTATGCTTTGCGATTTTTGCGCTCATTTTTTCAAAAGTAGTGGCGTCGGTTTTTGATTGGATGAGTGCTATTTCTTCCTTGGAGGTAACGGTATCTGCTTTTGCGCAAAGTAAAAGCACATATACCTTGAGTTCTTCTTTGGTCCAGTGATCTAAAGGTTCTGCAGTCATAATGTACTATTAATGTTTAAAGATTAACGACGTGATACAAATGTGATTAAAACTGGAGGAAGTGATTTAAAGTTATGAAAATAAGATGAATAACACCATTTCAAATGGGTTTAATGGCTCGATTTTTTTGAAAGTACGTGCATAACAAGAGGCAGACTTGTACTTACTCACCGGTAATATGTGGTAATTAATCTAGGTTAGGATTGTGTAAGTTCTGTAAAGAGACTCTCAAGACTTACATTTTTCTGGTTGAGCTGTAAAATTTTGAGCTCATTATCGTGAGCAAAATCAAACACTTTTGCACGCATATCTTCTTGGGTGGAAAAGGTAAGTTCATACACAAAATCGTGCGTATTGCGCACGTGGGTAACTTTGGGTAGCCTGTTGAGCGCTACTTCTTCTACGCGATAATCAAATTCTACAAGTATAGTTTGTTCTTTTTGCTCTTTAAGTGCACTTAAGCGCTTATCGGCTACAATTTTACCTTTGTTTATAATGATAACTCGATCGCAGATCGCTTCTACTTCCTGCATAATATGAGTGCTCATTAATATAGTCTTGTTAGCTCCTATATTTTTAATGAGTTGGCGTATTTCAATAAGTTGGTTAGGATCAAGCCCCGTTGTAGGTTCATCTAGTATGAGTACTTCGGGATCGTGTAATAAGGCTGTTGCGAGTCCTACCCGCTGGCGGTATCCTTTTGAGAGTTGTTCTATCTTTTTATGCGCCTCTGCAGTTAATCCCGTAAGATCGATAACCTCTTCTATTCGTGTAAGGGGTATTTTATAGATTTCGGCATTGAACTTTAAATACTCCCG
>CAWUIT010000148.1:0-6846 GCA_963922345.1 uncultured Dokdonia sp.
ATATCTATAAAAGATTTAGCCTGACTTTTAATAGCATAGGGTATTGGCAATATAGAAAGCTCTGCGGCAGCTTTATTAATAGACTGTTTAAAGCTACCATCTAATCCTTTTATTATAATAAGTACCCAAAGTTCTGGAACAGTAAAAAATAATAATGATCCTAGAGCAATTCCTAATGGCAATATGAGCATAGTAGAGGTAACACCTAGATAGCTTAAAACTCTATTGGTTATAAACAGCTGTATCAAAAGCGCTACAACATTAAATGAAGAAAACCAAAATCCTAGAAATGAAGCTAACTCATCAGAATCCGGGATCGCCCTATGTGCAAAGTCGCTGAATTGAAAATCAACAAGCTTTGCAACAAGCACACTTATACCTATTATAGATGCTAGATATAATAAGTGATTAGATTTGATTATGAGTTGAAATGCGTTAAGATCTGGGTTTGAAGCCTGATGAACCTCTTTACGTCTTGTATAAACTGTTAATGTTTTAAGTCTCAAATTCCAAATATGATGGAGAATAGGGACACAGCATAGAATCAAAATTCCTGCTATAAAAATTGAAACTTTATTACCGAAAGTTGAGGAAATAAGGGTTGTTAAATATCCTCCGAAAATTCCTCCTGCAATAGCGCCAGCCCCTATAAAACCAAATAAGCGCTTTGCCTCTCGAGCATTGTAAACCATATTTGCTAGAATCCAAAATTGTGATGTAACAACAACTGCAAATAAGGAAATCAGTACATAGTAGACGTACAACACCCATACTTCAAGAAATTTAAAATGAAGCGCGATGGCGAGAATTATAAATAATAAAAAAAACGAGGTAAGCGTAACAGTGGCTACTTTTTTGAAAGAGTATTTTTTTAGAGCTTTGTTATAGAAAAAGGAGCTAAGGATTGCTACTGCCGCGACCAGAAGGTATCCAAAAGGCAATTTTTCTGCACCTAGGGCAGATAAAAACAATGCATTAACACTAGGCTTTACAATGAGTAAAACAGTAATGACTAAAAAAATGTAAAGCTGCATAAAAAAAGAGATGGTAATTTCACCATCTCTTATATCAAAAGCTTTCTTATAAAGTCTTTTAAACATTAAAGAAGTTTACTTATAATTTAATTATAGGCTAAAGCTCGTGATTTTTTCATAGCTTTTTCTAAAGGAATCACTAAATCTCTAACTATCTGCTCTCCGTGTGAATCATCAATAAGTGCCACCAGGATATACTTACGTTCTGGTCCCCATACGAGTACAGAGTCAGAATGCCAATTTTTCCAAGATCCTGATTTTCTGTATAGATCAGCTTTTGGAGCAATTTTATCTAAAGTATTTACAAATTTATGATGCAAGGCCGGATCTTTCATAATTTCTAGCATTTCCTCAGATCGCTCGGTACTTACTAGATTTCCCATAGCTAGTTGATAGTAAAAACTACAAACTTGTCTAGCAGTTGCTGCGTGACTTAAACCTTTTAAAGGCTCAGGATAACGTCTCCCACCAGCGGCATATCGCTTACCTACCCATAATCCGCCACCTACTTCTTCATCATATAATTTGAGCTGGTCACTACGCAAAACCTTTTCGATCTGTTCATAACCTACTCGGTCTATCATACGTGTAGATGCGGCATTATTTGATTTACTTATCATAAGGCGCATATCCTTACGCACTTCCTTTGTATCTTTAAGCGTACCGTTTTCAATAGCATCCATCGCAGCTAGGAGAATGGCAATTTTCGGAAGGCTTGCAGCATACATCATAAACTCATCATTAATGCCTGCATATTCAATATTTTCGATATCGCTCAAGTCTACAATACCGATCGACATTTTATTTGCTTTTACTAGACGTTTCCATAATGGGTTTTTTGAAATCTCTTGGCTAAGTAATTCTTGTAAAATAACGCTGGTGTGACTCTCTAAGGGAGCAACAGTTTCAGTTTCTATAGGTAACTCTTGCGTAAATGCTGTACTCGTTAGTAAAGCAATTAAGACAGTAAGTATATATCTCATAGTTTTTCTTCTTTATTACCTTATAGTACAAAAAGGTTGCCAAAGTTAGTGACCTTTCCTGTTAAAACGCTCTTAATGAAGTAAGTTTTTATGTCTAATTGCGCTTTCGCGAAAGCGTGCATACAAGATTATATCTCTGCTAATCAAATGGCTAAAACCCAACAGCCGTATCATCTCCCCGACGGTCTGCGCCACCTTCTAAAGTGCCATCTGGTAATACCAAAATGCCATCCACTTTCCCTATTATAGGTGATCGATCTTGGTTAGTTGTATATCCCTTTTCTTCTAAGCCTTTTATTACTTGTGCATCAAAACTATTTGGTTCAAAAAGCACAACATCAGGTAGCCATTGATGGTGAAAACGAGGCGCATTTACTGCTTCTTGCATCCCCATACCATACTCGTGCACATTAAGTACAGTTTGTAACACAGAGGTGATTATGGTAGAACCTCCTGGAGTACCAACAGTCATCCAGAATTTACCATCTTTTTCAACGAGGGTAGGGGTCATACTTGATAGCATACGCTTACCAGGTTCTATTTTATTTGCTTCTGCACCTATAAGACCGAACATATTAGGAACGCCGGGTTTGCTAGAAAAATCATCCATCTCATTGTTCAAGAAAAAGCCTAGATCTTCTACATATAATTTTGAACCGTAAGCTCCATTAAGTGTTGTAGTCACTGCGATAGCATTCCCATACTGATCTACAGCACTGTAATGTGTCGTCTCCATACTTTCATAACCAGGGATGGAACCGTGTGTCATCTCACTTGACTTTGTGGCTTGTTCCCAAGAGAAGCTATCCATTCTATTTTTTGCATACGCGTCAGACGTAAGTTGATCAATCGGGATCTCAGTAAAGTCTGGATCTCCTAGATAGAAGCTTCGGTCTGCATATGCTCTGCGCTCTGCTTCTGTAAGTAATTGAATACTCTTCACACTATTATGTCCGTATTGAGAGATATCATAAGGTTCTATCATTTGCATAATCTCTGCAAGACAAACGCCTCCAGAACTGGGCGGGCTCATAGAGATAAGTCTTAGATTATCATATTCAAAGGTGATGGGTGTACGCCATTTTGCTTCATAAGCAGCAAGATCTTCCATAGTGATGATACCACCTTTTGATTGTAGATAGTCCACTAATTTTTGTCCAGTTTCACCTCTATAAAATTCATCTTTACCATTCTCTGCAATGCGTTCTAAAGTTTTTGCCAGGGCTTCATTTTTTACCAAGCCTTGCTCTTTAAAGGCGTTAGCATATAAAATACTATCTCCATTAAGGTCTATAAATTTAGATCGCAACGCATCAAACCTACCGGCCTGATTTTTTGTAACTCTATATCCATTACGAGCTAGTTCAATTACAGGAGCCAGAATGGTGGACATAGGCATCGATCCAAATTTTTCATGCACTGCAAACATTCCTGCTAAACCTCCAGGTACTCCTACAGCTAGGCCTCCCTCTGTGCTTAATCCCTCTATAACATTGCCATCCTCATCAAGATACATGTCGCTAGTCGCTGCTCCAGGAGCCATCTCTCTATAATCAAGCGCACCTATTGCGCCGTCTTTAGTTCTATACACTAGAAAACCACCGCCACCTAGGCTTCCAGCAAATGGATACGCCACGTTTAATGCCATGTCTGTGGCAATCATTGCATCAAAAACGTTACCACCCTGTTTCATTATTTCAGTACCTATGCGTGATGCTTCCTCGCGCGCAGAAACCACCATTGCTTTTTTAGCAGTGAGGCCAACGATAGGTTCAGGTTGTGGAGCTTCAGTTTTACAACTAATAATTGCTAGGAGTATAAAGAGAGATAAAAGTTTCTTCATTACGGAGTTATGTTTAAATTATAGTTCTTCAAGTTTTATTGCTACAAACTGCTGTAGCTCTTCAAAAAATAGGGTAAATTCTTTTTCAAAATCGTCATAATGATTTTGCAAGTCATTTATTGCTTGATCCATTGCTACACGACGCTTCGTTCTAATATTCATATTGTAAAGTACAGTGGCAATCCCGTCTAAAGTGGCATAACTTAACAACCAGTTTTGTTCGAGCATAGGGATCATCATTTTTTGTATTCTACCTGTGAGTAGATGATGATGGTCTTGTAGTAATTTGTAAAAATTTTCTACATAGCTATCTAAAGGTGCATCGTGATAGGAAGACCAATTTTTTGCTAGAAAATGATCGTATAGAATATCTACAATCACACCAGAATAATGTCCATACTTTGCGTGTAACCTTTTTGTACTTTGCTTTACAATGGGATGGCTATCTGTATAGCTATCAATCCAGCGATGTATTAAGATACCTCGCTGGATCTCATCAGAATACTTTAGGTATTTTTTTCCCTTAATCCCATCTGCCATAAAATTACCTATTGTTTCCATAGGTAATCCATCTGTCAGGTAGATATGAGCGAGAAAATTCATTCCGTGAAGTTAAGGCATTTCAACAATTTCAAAAGCCAAATTAAAAGCGATTTATAAATGCTGGTTTCTACGCTTTCGCGAAAGCGTAAACACACTAATAATTACATACACAACGATAGAAATAAGATCTACCATCTCAATAAAGAAGTAATCTCTATTTTTGCTACTCATAGCAAGAGCTATTTAAGAACTAAATAAAACATATGACACTTATAAAATCAATCTCTGGAATACGTGGCACCATAGGAGGCCGCGTGGGTACGAACTTAACACCTGTAGATGCTGTATCTTTTGCCGCGGCCTACGGTACCTGGCTTAAAAATGATCGCAATAAAGATGTGTATCGCGTTGTGGTAGGTAGAGATGCACGTATCTCTGGATCTATGATTCAAGAACTTGTGATGAATACGCTTGTGGGAATGGGAATACACGTGATTGATTTAGGGCTTTCTACAACACCTACAGTAGAAATTGCTGTACCTATGGAGCACGCAGATGGAGGGATTATTCTCACAGCTTCTCACAACCCAAAACAGTGGAATGCGCTAAAACTTTTAAATAGTAAAGGCGAATTTTTAAATGGGGTAGAAGGTGAGAAGATTTTACAAACAGCCGAAAAGCAGGATTTTACATTTTCTGAGGTAGACGATTTAGGTAAAATCACAAAAAATGATGCATATATAGATTTGCACATAGAAGAGGTAAAGGCGCTAGAACTAGTCGATGTAGAGGCTATAAAAGCGGCAAAATTTAAAGTTGTGGTAGATGGTGTAAACTCTACTGGAGGTATTGCCATCCCTAGACTTCTTGAAGAATTAGGGGTAGAAGCAGTAAAACTCTATTGCACACCTAACGGAGAGTTCCCTCATAACCCAGAGCCGCTTAAAGAGCACCTCACAGATATATGTAAAATGGTGGTAGATGAGCGTGCCGATTTTGGGATTGTAGTAGATCCAGATGTTGATAGACTTGCATTTATAGATGAAAAAGGGGAGATGTTTGGAGAAGAATATACGCTGGTTGCCTGTGCAGACTATGTACTAGGAGAGACTAAGGGTAACACGGTCTCAAACTTATCTTCTTCTCGTGCATTGCGTGATATTACGAGAAAGCACGGTGGTGAATATTTTGCTAGCGCGGTAGGAGAGGTAAATGTTGTGCAAACTATGAAAGACCAAAACGCCGTAATAGGTGGCGAGGGTAATGGTGGCATTATCTATCCAGCTTCGCATTACGGACGTGATAGTTTAGTTGGTACTGCTCTCTTTCTAACACATCTTGCAAACCTTAAAATATCAGTAAGCGCTTTGAAAGCGAGCTACCCAGCTTATTTTATGAGTAAACAAAAGATACAACTGACGCCAGACCTTGACGTTGATGCATTGCTTGAAAAAATGGCAATTAAATATAAAGATGAAGAGGTCTCGACTGTAGATGGGGTAAAGGTTGATTTTGAGAATCACTGGGTGCACTTGCGTAAATCTAATACAGAGCCTATTATACGCATTTACACAGAAGCAAATACGCAAGCAGAGGCAGATCGCGTAGCTCAGGATATGATCGCAACTATCAAAGAAGTCGCTGGAATTTAACAATCTAGTAGTGATTATCTGTTAACCTTATCAGTTAATACAATACAAAGAGGGTAAATGCCCTCTTTTTTTATGTGTAATTATTTTATATTTGAGAGGCTACCATTTTGTATATGAAACAGTTATATCAATATAAAACAGACAATCAATTAGAAAATCATTTTTCACGCTTTCGCGAAAACATCGTAGGGCAAGATCAATATTTTAAATCTCCTTATGGTAGTAAAAAACTAGTCTATGCAGATTGGACAGCATCCGGAAGACTGTATAGCACTATAGAGGAGAAAATGCTACGTGATTTTGGCCCTTACGTAGCAAACACTCATACCGAGACCACAGTATCTGGCACCGCAATGACGATGAGCTATCATAAAGCAAAGTCTATTATTAAAAAACATGTGAATGCAGATGAAAATGATGTGCTTATTGTAGGAGGGAATGGAATGACGGGAATGGTCAATAAATTTCAACGTATTCTAGGATTAAAAATACCTGAAAATATTAGAAAATTTACCAAAGTCCCGGAGGATGTAAAACCTATAGTCTTTGTTTCTCATATGGAACACCATAGCAATCAGACCACTTGGTTAGAAACCACAGCTAAGGTTGTCGTTGTTCCAGCTAAGGAAGATGGGCGGTTTTGTCTAAAAATGTTTGAACAAGAATTGCTCAAATATCAGGATCATCCCTTTAAGATTGCTTCAATTACCGCCTGTAGTAATGTTACCGGTATACAAACGCCGTATCACGAGGTTGCAAGATTGATTCATTCGCACGGAGGTCTTTGTTTT
>CAWUIT010000149.1:0-6767 GCA_963922345.1 uncultured Dokdonia sp.
AACGGTGACTATAAAAATCCTATTTCTAATAATTGGCTAGATAACTATGAGCCGGCGTCAGGAGAAGTATATGGTAAAATACCAAACAGCGATGCAAAAGATATCGAAGAGGCTACTGTAATTGCTAAGAAAGCATTTACAACCTGGTCACAAACAACGGTAGACGAAAGAAGTCGCGTGCTTCTCAAGATAGCTACCCTTATTGAAAAAAACCAAGATCAACTTGCTGCTGCCGAAAGTAGAGATAATGGCAAACCAGTATCACTGGCAAAGACTGTTGATATCCCAAGAGCAGCCGCAAACTTTCGATTTTTTGCACAGGCTATCACACAATTTTCGTCAGAAAGCCACGATAGTGCTGGTTTACAAACTATTAATTACACCTTAAGACAGCCCTTAGGCGTCGTAGGATGCATCTCTCCTTGGAATTTACCGCTCTATCTTTTTACCTGGAAAATTGCGCCGGCGATAGCTGCTGGAAATTGCGTGGTTGCAAAACCTAGTGAAGTCACCCCAGTGACGGCTTTTCTTTTAGGAAAGTTATGTACTGAAGCTGGACTACCTGCTGGAGTATTGAACATTGTACACGGCCTAGGTAATACTGCCGGGCAAGCCATTTTAAAACATCCCGATATTAAAGCAATAAGTTTTACTGGAGGAACAAAAACTGGAGAACATATTGCCCGCACTTGCGCTCCCATGTTTAAGAAATTATCACTAGAACTGGGTGGAAAGAACCCCAATCTCATATTTGGAGATTGTGATTATGAAGAAATGCTCACCACTACAGTTAGGAGCTCTTTTGCAAATCAAGGCCAGATTTGTCTTTGCGGTAGTCGCATCTTTGTAGAGCGATCTATCTATGCACAATTTATGAAAGATTTTGTGGCAAGGGTACATAATCTGGTAACTGGCCATCCTTCTCAAACGCAATCTAATCTAGGTGCCTTAGTTTCAAAAGAGCATCTAGAAAAAGTTGAAGAGTATATCACAAATGTAGATGCATATGGAGGAAAGATACGCTGCGGCGGTAAGCGCGTAAAAGTGAAAGGATATGAAGGAGGCTATTATCTTGAACCCACAGTAATCGAAGTAACATCAAATGACTGTAAATTAAATCAAGAGGAAATTTTTGGACCCATCGTTACAGTAATGCCTTTTGATACAGAGCAGGAGGCACTTGAACTTGCAAATGGAACAAAATACGGTCTCTCTGCAACGGTTTGGACGCAGAATATTAACCGCGCTATGCGCTTGAGTGCGCATTTACATACTGGCATTGTCTGGATAAATACGTGGATGAATCGAGATTTGCGCACACCTTTTGGCGGTGCAAAGGCCAGCGGTGTGGGTCGTGAAGGCGGGGTCGAAGCGCTACGTTTTTTTACCGAAGCAAAGAATGTGTGTATACACTACAAATAAATCCAACTTACAGTAAAACATTACAACTGTATAATCAAAATCTTATGAAATTAAACTTATCTAATAAAAATGCTCTCGTCTGTGGCTCTACAGCTGGTATTGGCCGAGCTACTGCCATAGGTCTCGCAGAAGAGGGTGTAAACGTAACTCTTGCTGCTCGTAATGAGGATAAATTAAAGGCTACACTTTTAGAGCTTCCTAATAATGGTTCTCAACATCATAGTTATGTTGTTGCAGACTTTAGTAACCCCGAGAAGGTAGCAAAAGCAGTTTCTGAGACTGAAAAGATATATCATATCCTTATTAATAATACAGGAGGACCTCCGGGAGGACCTATTTTAGATGCAGAGATAGTCGCTTTTGCAAAAGCATTTACGCAACATTTACAAACCAATCACTTGCTAGCACAAACCGTAATACCAGGTATGAAGGCCGAAGGATATGGTAGAATTATAAATGTTATTTCTACATCTGTAAAACAACCGCTGGACGGCTTGGGAGTAAGTAATACGATACGTGGTGCCGTGGCAAACTGGAGCAAGACTTTAGCAAACGAGCTGGGGCAATTTGGCATTACTGTAAATAATGTTTTGCCAGGTGCTACAGCTACTGGCAGGCTTGAAGAAATTATCGAAAATAAAGCTAAAAAAACGGGGAAATCTGTGAGTGATGTCTCAAATGCCATGGCAAAAGCATCTCCTGCAAATCGCTTTGCAAAGCCAGAAGAAATTGCAAATGCTATTATCTTTCTAGCGAGTGAGGCAGCATCCTTTATTAATGGTATCAATGTCCCTGTAGATGGAGGACGCACTAAGTCACTATAATTGAGCAGTGAAAGAACATATTGGCTGTTGTGTTATCTAGGTATCTTATTGACAGTACTAATGATAATGATTCATTACAATGACCTACCTGATGAATTCCCGATACATTTTGACGCTCGAGGGAATCCTGATGGCTATGGAGAACCCTCAGACTTGTTTGGCCTCCCCATTATAAGCTTAATCACTGTCGTTTTTGTTCAGTTTATTAATCGCAATATGATAAAAATCAATCCTCACAAAATGGGTGCAAAAAATGAAGCTCAACTGTCTATCACAAAAGTATTAATGGCTCAGCTTGCGCTATATTGTGTTGTACTTTTTGGGTGGATTGCATTTCAGTCTATGGTAGTTGCCGTAGGCAAAGCCTCATCACTGAGCAACGGTCTTTTGGCGTTTTCATTTATTATGCCTATTATCTTACTCGTGCTCTATTACTACCGACTTATTAAGAGTAAAGAAAGAAAAGCCAACTGATAAATTGTATTTTTAAAGCGAAGGTTTGCTAGTAAGCTTTCGCGAAAGCGTATCTCTATGTCAAAAACAAAATTTAGAATAAACGGTCACTCTCACCTCCTGCCCTATCCAGAGGAGATACCTCAATTTATGAAAGATAAGGGCATCTTTTGGGTAGATAAAGACAGGAAATTTATGCTTCAAAAAGACTGGAGTAGACCTGTAACCGACTCGAGCTTTTTTCTCCATGAAAAGTTAGAATGGATGGAGCGCAATAAGGTAGATCACGCGGTGGTACTCAACCTCTCCCAACTCTATGGAAATGGCCTGCGCCTTGAGGAAATGAAGCAGGCACTAAAATTTCAGAACGATTTTAATGCTCGAATACAAAAGGAACATCCCGATAAGTTTACTACTGGTTTTGTTGTACATCCAGGTTTTGTACGTGGAGCTTTGTGGGAAATAGAACGTTGTGTAGAAGTATTGGGTATGGACCTACTATGCCTCCCGACGCATTATATGGATACTATCGGGACGTGGCGTTGTATTTTTGACGAAGAAAATGAGCCTATTTTTGAACTCGCAAGCAAGTATAATCTTGCTGTAGAAGTACACCCATATGATGGTGAGAAGTTTATAAAATTAGAAAATACAAGTTGGCGTTTTCACCTCATCTGGATGTTAGCCCAATGCGCAGATGCTTATCACTTTATGACTCTCAATGGATATGCTCAAAAATATAAGGGTATGCGCGTATGTTTTGCACATGGAGGGCAACTAGCACAAATTAACCTTGGAAGGAGGATTCAAGGTTTTGATGGTAGACCAGATCTATTTGAGGGTAAGACGCACCCTCGTAAATCTGTGGGACACCCTAATATCTTTTTTGACACTTTAGTGCACGACACAAATAGCCTTCAAATGGTTATAGAGAATCAAGGAGCAAAGCAAGTGGTTATGGGGCTAGATGACCCTTACCCTTTAGGTGAGATGGAAAGCGACACTCAAAGTAGTTATCCAGGAAAAATACTTGATCTAGCCCTTGAACGTAAAATTATTAATGAAACAGAGTACGATCACATTTGGGATGATAATGTTGTACAATGGCTTTATGGTGATGATGAGAAAAGGAAAGAGGCATTTAGAAAACGACTTACAGGCAACTAGCCTATTATTTAGTATACTCTTATAAATCACAAAGCCGAAAGATTAGATTATGCATTTTTTACCTGAGAAACTTGATGACTATGTAGTAGCTCACTCTGCTCAAGAACCAGAACATCTTAAAGCACTAACTAAAGAAACATATCAAAAAATTCTCCAGCCCAGAATGTTATCTGGTGCTTATCAAGGAAGAGTACTAAGTATGATCTCAAAGTTAGTGAGACCTAAAACTATTTTAGAGATTGGAACATTTACTGGCTACAGTGCACTCTGTCTCGCCGAGGGACTACCAAAGGATGGTAAGTTGCATACTATTGATGTAAAAGAAGAACTTGTAGACTTTCAACGTAAGCACTTTGATGCTTCGCCTTATGGTACTCAAATCACGCAACATCTGGGAACTGCTATTACAATAATCCCAGATCTAAAAGCCACCTTTGATCTTGTTTTTATAGATGCAGATAAAAGTAATTACCTGAACTATTTTAACTTAATTATTGACAAAATGAATGCCGGAGGCATCATACTCTCAGATAATGTTTTGTGGAGTGGCAAGGTTGTAGAGCCAGTACAAGAGAAAGATAAAGATACTAAGGTGTTACTTGAGTATAATAGATTACTTAGTTCTGATAATAGACTGGAAACAGTCTTGCTCCCTATACGTGATGGTCTAACGGTGAGTCGGGTTTTGTGATATGTAATTAATCAATTATTGAGGATTGCTTACGCGTTATGTATCGCTTCCCTAGGACTTTCCAAAAGATAGTCGCGATTGTAGTCCCCACAAGCGCTCCGACTAGAATATCCCCAGGATAATGGACACCTACTAGAATACGGCTCATAATAAATAAGATAGGCCATATGTAAAATAGATAAACCCATTTGCTATGACATCGTAAGGCCAGTACGACAAAAGTCGTGACAGCAAATGAAACAGATGCGTGGCCAGAGAAAAAGCTAAAATTTCCAGGTGTTTGTAATACGCGTATTAACTCAGATAATTCTGGAACATTATTGGGACGTAGCCTGCCTACACCATTTTTTACGAGATCTGTTACCCCTAACGTTAAAAGAAATACGAGAATTGTAAATCCTACTCCAATTAATGCTTCACGTTTTTTATAAACGTAAAAAAACATCCCAAAAAAGAACACATATAAAGGTGTCCAGTTTTCGATTCTTGTGACAAATATCCAGAAACCGTCATACTGTTCTATGCCCAAACTATTTAAATAGACAAAAACATCACGATCCCATTGCTGGAGTTGTTCCCACATTAAAGTGATCTTTTAATAGGCCCTGTGATATCATTAATATCTTCTTTTGCCTTATCAATCTCTTTTTTGATGTCCTTAGTCACATCAAGATCAATATCATTGCGCTCTGCAGTTTTTGTAATTTCCGACTTGATATCATTGGTGGCATCTTTTAATTGACGCATTCCTTTGCCCAAGCCTCGCGCTATCTCGGGTACTTTATCTGCACCAAAAACCATAATCACTATAAAAATAATGAAGGCAATCTCTGCTCCCGAAATAAAAAGTGGCAACTGTATCATAGAGCACAAAGATATTTAATAGATAGGTGGTTTTAAAAATTTTAAGGTTTAAATAATGTAGTTGAGATAATAGAATGATTAAGTGTCTCACGCTTTCGCGAAAGCATAAAAATTAACAAATTATTAAAGGAGTGAAAAAATTAGAAAAAATTTTAAATATACAATTATTTGTAAATCAGATAGTTATAACTTAACTTGAAATTCTTCAAACTACTCTTAAAATCTATAGAAGAAAAAATTTTAAGTTTTTTGTAACATTTAGACTGCTACTAACGTATAACATATATAATCCCAAGTTTATTAACACGTATGAGACAGCTTAAAATTACTAAGCAGGTTACCAACCGCGAGACCGCATCATTAGACAAATATTTACAAGAAATAGGTAAAGTAGACTTAATCACTGCAGATGAAGAGGTTGAGTTAGCCCAGCGTATTAAAGCTGGTGACCACAGGGCTCTTGAAAAACTCACCAAAGCAAACCTGCGATTTGTAGTTTCTGTTTCAAAGCAGTATCAAAATCAAGGTCTTACCCTTCCTGACCTTATTAATGAAGGCAACCTGGGACTTATTAAAGCAGCACAACGCTTTGATGAAACAAGAGGTTTTAAATTTATCTCCTATGCTGTATGGTGGATTAGACAATCCATACTACAGGCACTTGCAGAGCAGTCTCGTATTGTACGATTACCTCTTAACAAGATAGGCTCTATAAACAAGATCAATAAAACTTTTGCTTTTCTAGAACAAGCACATGAGCGTCCACCTAGTCCAGAAGAAATTGCTAAGGAGCTTGATATGACGATAAATGATGTTAAAGAATCGCTTAAAAACTCTGGTCGTCACGTAAGTATGGATGCACCACTTATTGATGGAGAAGATTCTAATCTTTACGACGTCTTACGTTCTGGTGAATCTCCTAATCCAGATAAAGAACTTTTACACGAATCTTTAAAAACTGAAATAGAACGTGCATTAGAAACGCTTACGCCACGAGAGGCAGATGTGATACGTTTATATTTTGGCCTTGGTGACCAACACCCTATGACCCTAGAGGAAATAGGGGAAACATTTGATCTTACGAGAGAGCGCGTACGACAGATAAAAGAAAAAGCTATACGTAGACTCAAGCACACCTCAAGAAGTAAAATCTTAAAAACATATCTTGGGTAAAATGGTTCCCTTTATGTAAGTGACTTCTCAATACCGTTAAATATTACATTTTTCTTGAGGAAAAGTTTTGGTATCTTTACAAGACTAAGTAAGAAATAACCGCTTTTTGCGACATTATAAAGGTAACAACAGTTTATCATAACTGTTCGTTTTTTGATTGATGAATGAATCCC
>CAWUIT010000150.1:0-6750 GCA_963922345.1 uncultured Dokdonia sp.
CCGTACTATTGCCTTGTATAACATCTTGTACATTTGATGCGCATCATTACAAGGCAAATTAATTATGATGAAACAACCAGCATTAGGATTGAAAATCCTGGAATTAAGACAACAAAAGGGACTCACGCAAGAAGAGCTCGTAGAACAGTGTAACATCTCTGTACGTACAATCCAGCGCATAGAAGCGGGAGAAACAATGCCACGCGTTTATACGATAAAAACGATACTCTCTGCACTAGATAGGGATCTAGATGATTTACAAGAAGACACCGTTTTTGAGACTAAAGTAAAAGAAGCTATGCTTTTTGAAATAGATGAGAGTAAGGATGTTTCCTTCCTATTTACTCAGCTTCACGTAGGGTGGATCGCTGGCATATTGAGTATGATCGCATTTATTTTTGAACTCGTAGATGATTTTTACTATGTAGCAGACGGTACCTACTATTTTGGAAAAATCTTTACAATTACTTTAGGAATTTGTTCAATACTTCTCTTTTCGCTTTTTATGCGCTCGTTTATTCTTATTGGGAATTTATTTAAAAACACATTCTTAAGAACTATCGCTATGATCTTTATAATTTTAAATGCCATTGTTGCTTCGTATGCACTTATTGATTTGGACTTTGTACTTATACCTATGGCTGCGTACGGTATTTTATACACAGTCTTTTTTGGAGCTATGACCTTATTTTTTGGGTATGGTTTATATAAAACGAAAGGGCTCGGTAAATTGCCACAAGCTTCAGGAATATTACAAATGGTACTAGGAGCGATGATGCTTACCATCTTTTTAGGAATTGTTGCAGGTCCAGCAAGCATTCTGGCGCAAGCTTTAAATGTGGCGATTGTTTTAAAGGCTTACGAAAAAATCAAAAGTCAATTGGGATCATATAAAGTCCATCTTTAAAAGAAGTAAAAAGCATCTTCAAAGTGCTCAAGACGTTCCTCTTTTGAATTCTTGAGCACGCCTATGATGTCAAATCGTACCTCTACATCAAGATCGTGCTCTAAAACGTACTCATTTGCAACGGCGACAATTGTTTTCTGTTTACCCTTAGATACAAAACTCTGAGGGTCACCAAAAAAGTCTGAGTTGCGAGCCTTTACCTCTACTACAATAAGAATATTTGGGTCTTTCTGGCAAATAATATCAATCTCATTTTTTCCAAAAAACCAGTTACGTTCAAGAATGTTGTAGCCCTGCTTTATTAAATGCAGGGTTGCTAGTTCTTCACCGTATTCGCCTAGTTCTTTTGGGGTCATTAGCTTTATTGTTTAATAACCATAAAACGCACGTCTTAAAGAATCAACACGTTTTTTTAATTTCCAAGGTGCAAGACCTACAGCAATACGCCTTTTGTCAATATTTTTAAAATCAAGAATATCTGTACTGTCAGAATTGTCATAAATCCAATAATCATAAAATCCACGAGATCGCTGGCGACTATCTAGCATATTTCCTAAAATATCTGCGGGGGCATCGCCATCTCGTATCATCTTTAAGAGAACAGGTTTGAAATAGATAGTATCGTCAAAATGAAAAAACAGTGTTCTTAAATCTACGCGTTCTCCTTTTTGAAAATTATCCATTCCTACCAGTTGCCTAGAAGGGTAACCATATTGGTTAAAGATTTCTTTAATCCTATTCTGGTGTATGCTATCAACGCGTCCCATTTCTGTATAGTCAATCGGAGACTCTCGTACCTTTTGATCTAGGTGATTCATTGCAATGATTTCTGCTCTTAATTCTTGATTTATATTATCTTCAAATTCTTGAGCAAAACGAGCCGCATTACGTTCAAGATAAGCCCACTCTTCATACTCTTTAAGAATATCATAGCGTTCATTAGTTGTAAAAGTAGTAAAGCTCATACCTTCTTTGAGCATCCGTTCTATATAGGGAAATGCTTTTTTGGGCTCGCCTACCTTGATAGAAAGTTTTGCCATCATTTCAGGCTCACGCGTAATAGATTGATTTAGCAAGCCACAGCGAGCCTCTACTTTTTTTAAAATATCATATGCTTCTTGATAGTCCTCTTGCCAATAGGCAAGTTCTGCTTTATAAACATCTTGATAATAATCTTCAATGTAATCACACTCAGGCTTATCTTGACAAGCGCAAAAAAGAATAACAACAAATAAGCAAATAGATTTATACATAAAGTAATGTTGTTTCTGTATCACCCACAGTGAGATGTACTTTACCGCCCAAAATTAGAGCGCGATTATCATCTACATGACCAGCAGGGAAGTCAAAGGCTACAGGAAATTCACATTCCTTTACAGCATCTAATACAATCTCTTGAGCCGTTTTCCCAAAGGGAATTCTATTATCGTGCATCTTAGTCATCCCTCCTACAACCATACCTGCACAATGATCTAACATCCCGTTACGCTTTAAATTCATCATCATGCGATCAATGTGGTATAGATATTCATCAAGGTCTTCTAGAAATAGAATTTTACCTTTTGTGACTATACTACTACTGCTTCCGCAGAGGCTATTTAAAATAGAGAGATTGCCACCCACGAGTACCCCTTCTGCCGTGCCTGTCCTATTAAGCGAGTTTATACTCCGGTATTTAAAATCAGGTTTTTCTCCAAAGAGGGCTTGTTTTAGAGACGCTTTCGCGAAAGCGGTATTATCTTCAAGAGATACCGGCATCGTACCGTGTATGGTTTTAAAACCAATTTTATGAACGTGGCTGTGCAATACCGTTACATCAGAGTAGCCTACAATCCATTTAGGATACTTTACAAATTTGTAAAAATCTAATTGATCGATGATACGCACAGTTCCATAGCCTCCTCTTGCGCACCAGATGGCCTTGATATCTTGATCGTTAAGCATATTCTGGAAGTCCTGAGCCCGCTCATAGTCATTACCTGCATACTGGTGATCTTCTAGACCGATAGTTTTACCTAGAACAGGTACAAGCCCCCATTTTTTTAATAACTGTATACCATCCTCAAGCTCATCTTTAGAAATTTTACGTGCCGTGGCAACTATTGCGACTTTGTCACCGTATGTAAGATAGGGAGGGGTACTCATAGTTCTATGTTTAACTTCTTCAATATACTAACTATTAAACTTTTTAGACAAAAAGCGGTCTTACGATTAAGTATTTGTTTTTTACTATATTTAAGTGCTCTAAATCAACAAATTATGGTTCTAGTCTCCTCCTGCAACACGGCATCCATAAGTCCTTACACACCAGATTCAAACAACCCTTGGGATGCTCTAAAAGCACGTCACTTATATAGAAGACTCGCTTTTGGGACAACACCAAGTGTGATTAATGATGCGCTATCACAATCGCCTCAAGAGGTAGTGAGTACACTACTTAATACAGCGCTCACTACGCCAAATACTGCTACACCCTACTGGGGATATTGGGATTACAGTGACTACAGTAATTATGATGAACAAAACAATGAGTTTAATCAAATTAATTATAGGCAGGCTGCAAAAGATATAAGAGATAAAGGGCTAAAGGGAAGACTTACCTTTTTCTGGCTCAATCATTTTGTCACCCAGATAGAAACATTTAACCACGCACCATTTGTTTTTCAATACTGGGACGCGCTGCAAACTCACTGTCTAGGGAATTTTAAAACATTTACAAGAGAGATAGGCCTTAATCCAGCAATGCTACTTTTTTTGAATGGGTTTGAAAATACAAGTCAAAACCCTAATGAAAACTATGCGCGCGAGCTTTATGAGCTTTTTACCTTAGGTGAAAACAATGGCTATACACAAACTGATATTGAAGAGACTTCACGCGCACTTACAGGCTATAATCACTGGGTAGACTACGGAGCACCTATCACCTTTAATGCAAGCACCTTTGACAACTCAAACAAAACTATTTTTGGTCAGACAGGTCCGTGGGGGTATGATGATGTTATAGACATTCTATTTGATCAGAAGGCACCCCTTATCGCAAATCACATTTGTACAAAATTATACACCTATTTTGTAAGTCCAGACATCAATCAGGATATCATAGACATAATGGCCACCACGTTTATCAATCAGGATTGGGAGATAATGCCAGTGCTAGATCAACTCTTTAGAAGTGCACATTTTTTTGATCCAGATGCGATAGGAATGGTTGTAAAAAGCCCCTACGATCTTATGATGATTTTCTATAATGAGGTAGATTTTGTGTATGAGGAGACAGAAGAAGAGTTTTTTGGCTTTGTAAATTATATAGGTGATATGCTAGGGCAGAATATCTTTCAACCTATTGATGTAGCGGGCTGGCAGCGCAATCAAGACTGGATTAACTCAAGCACTCTCACCGGTCGCTGGCTCACGATGGAGTATATGAGTTGGCATTTTTGGGATGGCTCTCAAGAACAGTTCAGAGATTTTGCACGCCAGTTATGCAATGACGCTATTGATCCCACAGTGATCACAAAAACGCTAGTAGATTACTTTGTGTCAAAACCACTTTATACAGAAACAGATTACGATATCGCAGAGGCGATTTTTAGGTGGGAAATCCCAGAAAATTATTGGGATGATGGGATATGGAATTGGAATTTCGATTCAGCGCCATATCAGACGATATTGCTTATTCAGCATATCCTTAGAATGCCAGAATTTCAACTCAAATAATCCTACGCTATGTGTAATCACGATAAAATGAACGCTTTCGCGAAAGCAAAAAAAAACAAAACGGTTGGCCCTTCTGCAAAAATTACAGATGCACACCACGATGAAGAGCACAGCACCTGGAACCGTCGTAGCTTTATGCAAGCACTTGGCTTAGTGGGTGGTGGAAGTATTATGTTGGGAGGTACTAACCTAACAGCCTCTGCGCCATCGCGACTTACTACTGCGCTTTCAAATGCAGAAAATGAAGATAGAGTTCTTGTATTAGTGAGACTTAAAGGAGGTAATGATGGTCTTAATACGATAGTCCCTATCTATGATTATGACTTTTATGCAAATAATAGACCTACGATCAAGCACACAGAAAGTAGTCTTTATAACCTCAGTGCAGACTTTGGAATGCCATCCTCTATGTCAGATTTACAATCACTTTGGGGAGAGGGTGCTATGCGTGTTGTGCACGGAGTGGGGTATCCTAGTCAAAATTTATCACACTTTAGAAGTTCAGATATCTGGGCATCTGGAGTGAACGATGATTATGAAGAAACAGGAGTTTTAGGGCGTTATTTTGAAGAATTGTATCCAGATTTTTTAATAAATCCCCCAGAAATTCCAGCTGCCATACAGATAGGTAGCCAGGGTAATCTCATTTTTGAAGGGGTAGATAATAACTATGCATTCTCTGTTGCAAACCCCGAACAGCTAGCCAGCATTGCCGAAAATGGAGTGCTACACGATGTACTTGATGTGCCTAGTTGCACCTTCGGAGAGCAGCTAGAATTTATGCGTGGGATTACAAATACAACGTTTACCTACGCTGGCACAATTAATACGGCTTATGAAAATGCATCCAATGCTGTGGAGTATGACACTCAACAACTAGGCAGGCAACTTGCCATCGTTTCAAGAATGATTAAAGGAGGCTTAGGCACAAAAGTATACCTCGTAACTTTAGATGGATTTGACACTCACGCAAACCAGCAACAAACACACGACAATAGAATGGAGCAGGTTGCTCGGGGGATGAAAGACTTTTTTACAGACCTTGAAGCTACAGGAATGCATACCAATGTGATGGCGATGACCTTCTCAGAATTTGGCCGTCGTATAGAAGAAAACGGTTCTAACGGTACAGACCACGGCGCAGCATCGCCAGTGATGGTTTTTGGACCAGCAATGCAAGGAAATGGTTTTGTAGGAAATCATCCAGATATGCAATCACCAGATCAAGTAGGCAACTTAGAGTACAGTACAGACTTTAGACAAGTGTATGCAACTATGCTTAAGCAGTGGCTGTGTATTGACGGGGGTCTTGTAGATCAAGTGATATTGGGACAGACCTTTGAGACAGTAGATCTAGGGTTTAGTTGTGAGGCATTGTCTACATCAGAATTTTCACTAGCAGATAGTTTTGAGCACTGGAGTAGTATGCAAGGAGGAGATACTTTTATCGAATTCAATATGACAACAACGGCAAAGGTTACTGTAAAACTTTACAACTTATTAGGTCAAGAAGTTGGGACGGTTGCCAATGATTTTATGTTTGAGGGACCTCAAAAATTTAATGTAAAGCAACGTATCAATAAACGTCTCTTTACGGGTCAATACATCTATCAAATTTTGTTTTCTGGAAAAAAATACAGCAAAAGTATTTTAGTAAGATAGGATGTATGCTTTCGCGAAAGCGAATGGACTCCTATTGACAACCTTTTTAAAAATTTCTACAAAGCGATCAAGTGCTATCGCGAGGGATAAATAATAGCTCCTACATTGATTTTAGTTACTTTTGTCGCTTCAAAAGTACTACTCAATGGCTCAAGATTTACAACGATATACAATTACTGCGGCCCTGCCGTATACTAATGGACCTATACATATAGGTCACCTTGCTGGCGTCTATGTCCCAGCAGATATCTATGCGCGTTACCAGCGATTACAAGGTGCAGATGTTGCTTTTATATGCGGGAGTGATGAGCACGGTGTGCCTATCACCATCAAAGCAAAAAAAGAGGGGGTAACCCCTCAAGATGTGGTAGATAAGTATAATGCTATTATCAAAAAATCTTTTGAAGACTTTGGGATCACCTTTGATAACTACTCACGTACCTCTGCAAAAATTCACCACGATA
>CAWUIT010000151.1:0-6745 GCA_963922345.1 uncultured Dokdonia sp.
CTGTAAGACACGATAATGACTTTCTCTTTGCGATAGATCGATATTATACAGCAGGCACTTTTTTGAGTTATAGTAAACAACTGAGAGATGATTTTTTCTTAAAACGTACTCAGGAACACCCACTCGTATTTGACCTTACTATTGGTCAAGAGACATATACACCTAGAGAGCTTTTTGAAAGCGATTTTGATTTATTAGAAAGACCCTACGCAGGCTATTTGTTTTTGAGAGCGACCTTGCGTCAAGCTAGATCAGAAAATTTGATTCATACTGCTATAGAAGCAGGTCTTGCCGGAGAGCAATCACTCGCAGGTAAGGCTCAGAGAGAATATCATAAATTAATCAATGAATTTATACCTGTATGGGCAGGAGAAATAGCAAATAGCTTTCATATAAACACATATAGCAGCTATGTGAGAGATTATCACATTAAAAACTCAAACCTCCTTAAAAATTTTGCTTTACAATCTCAAGGTGCTTTAGGTACGAGACAGATTTATTTCAGACAAGAGGCATTAGCATTTATAGGCGATAGAGCTGCTGTGGGTAAAACTACAGCCTTTGGCCAGTTAGGTAATGACGTTGAATTTTATGGCTATGCAGGTGTAGGAGTAGAGTATGTGTTTCTCAACGCTTTGATTCAAGGACATCCCTTTGGAGATAACTCGCCCTTTACTTTACCAATAGAGCCCCTTGTATTCTCATTTAAGATGGGAGCTACCTACAGAGATACTCGTAATAGTTATCAAGTTATCTATAAATATAGAACAAGGGAAACTTCAAGGGAAGGACGCAGCCAGTTTGTGACATTTCAATATGCAAGACAATTTTAATAGTGAGAGATGTGAATTCTGTTATTTTTACGATTTAATATACACCAATGACTACAGAAGAAATAGTTCAAAAAATAAACAATGCGCCACGAGTTGATTTTGGAGACATTTTTAGTCGAGCTTTCGACATATTCCAGAAAGTTTGGGGACAAGGATTATTAATGCAAGTATTAATTATGGCCATATCTTGGGGAGTATCAATGGTCATTATGATCCCATTTTCGTTAGTTGGTGCTTTTATAGATAGTACAGAGATCAATTACTCTAGCGGTCAAGAGGTTAGCTTTGTAGCCATTGGTTTTATGATCATTATGTATCTCATTATGGCAATAATATTGTCTGTAGTAAGCTTTGCGCTTCAGGCTGCTTTTTATAGAATTGTAAGGTTAAAAGATCGCAATAAACGTGATACCACTGGAGTGGGCTTTGGAATGTTTGTAAAAAAGCAATACATCAAAAAATTAGTTGTACTCAGTATTTTTCAGATTGGTATATCTGCTATTGCTGTACTACTTTTTATTCTTCCTATCTTTTTTGTAATTGTACCGCTTCAATTTGCTATTGTCATTTTTGCTTTTAATCCAGAATGGTCGGTAAATGATATTTATAAAGCAGCTTTCAGCTTGGGCACAAAGAAGTGGGCAGTGACATTTGGAACTTGTTTGGTTTTAGGTATTTTGGCCTTAATTACAGGGTTTATGGCTTGCTTTGTTGGAGTGTATGCTACAATTTCTATTGTCTATTTACCCGCGTATCTCATTTACAAAGACGTTGTAGGATTTACGGAGGATGATGATTTGATTGCGCAGATAGGTGTCTAAAAATTTTTTACGCTTTCGCGAAAGCGTAACCTCATTATAATCATCAAGTTGGTAACAGCTGGTAAAGATGTATTTTTATTCAAACTACTACTTTTTTGCGTTTGAACTTAAATGATTGCTGTGAAAATATATGGTCTATAAAGTGTTGAATTTTTGATGCCTCAATAACTTTTGAGAAGTGTTTATTTGTAGAAATAATCACCTTAAACAGTCCGATATAAATAAAACGTCTACTTTTGTACCCTGAAAAATAAGATGTATGGCAAAGAATCTTGTGATTGTGGAGTCACCTGCAAAAGCTAAAACGA
The DNA here is from genome assembly GCA_963922345.1 of uncultured Dokdonia sp. GTDB lineage: Bacteria > Bacteroidota > Bacteroidia > Flavobacteriales > Flavobacteriaceae > Dokdonia. Next base: position 1,963 of record CAWUIT010000151.1, read on the forward strand.
TTGAAAAATTTTTAGGTTCAGACTACAAAGTAGAAAGTAGTTTTGGGCACATTGCAGATCTTCCCTCAAAAGAGTTAGGTGTTGATGTAGATGGAGATTTTACTCCAAAATATAAAGTTTCTGACGATAAGAAGAAAGTGGTACGCAATCTCAAATCACTCGCGTCAAAGGCAGAAACAGTCTGGCTAGCAAGTGATGAAGACCGAGAAGGAGAGGCCATTGCCTGGCATCTCGAGCAGGAGCTAGGACTTACGCCAGATCGTACTAAGCGTATTGTTTTTCATGAGATTACAAAAAATGCCATATTGAGGGCTATTGAAAACCCTCGCAAGATTGACTATGATCTTGTAAACGCACAACAAGCTAGAAGAGTACTTGATAGATTAGTAGGGTATGAGCTATCGCCAGTTTTATGGCGTAAGGTTAAAGGTGGTCTATCTGCAGGTAGAGTGCAATCTGTGTCTGTACGACTTATAGTTGAACGTGAGCGAGAAGTACTCAACTTTGAACCACAAGCATCATATCGAGTAGACGCAGAGTTTACAACAGAAGATGGAAAATCCTTTAGAGCAAAGCTGCCTAAGAATATTACATCAAAAAAGGAAGCACAGGCTTTTCTCGAAAAGAATCTCAAAGCTACATTTAAGGTAGATGCTCTTACAAAGAAGCCCGCAAAAAAATCACCAGCACCTCCTTTTACAACATCAACATTACAGCAAGAAGCGAGTAGAAAACTATATTTCTCTGTGAGTAAAACAATGACGATGGCACAGCGGCTTTATGAAGCTGGGCATATTACTTATATGAGAACAGATAGTGTTAATCTATCTAAGGAAGCAAAAGCAAGTGCACAGGCAGAGATACTTGCAGCATATGGGAAAGAATTCCATAAGGAACGCAATTATAAAGGTAAATCAAAGGGTGCTCAAGAAGCTCACGAAGCTATACGACCTACAGACTTTGCAAAGCATACAGTTAATATGGATAGGGATCAAATGCGTCTCTATGAGTTAATATGGAAGCGTGCTATCGCTTCTCAAATGAGTGAAGCTCAGCTCGAGCGAACTAATGTGCAAATAGCCTCAAGCGCGGGTACCGATAATTTTACCGCAAATGGAGAGATCCTTAAGTTTGAAGGATTTTTAAAGGTCTATCTTGAAGGACATGATGATGAGGATGAAGAGGAGACAGGCTTACTTCCAGATTTGAAGAAAGGGGAGAACCTTCTCAACAACTTTATAACTGCAACAGAGCGATTTACAAGACCTCCCTATAGATATACAGAGGCATCATTAGTAAAAAAGCTAGAAGAACTAGGTATAGGTAGACCATCTACGTATGCACCTACCATCACAACCATTCAGAATAGAAAATACGTAGAAAAAGGTTCTGTAGACGGTAAAGAGCGTTCTTATGATGTGCTTAGCTTAGAAAATGGAGAAATAAAGGATAGAACTCTAACCGAGATGGTAGGTTCTGATAAAGGGAAGTTAGTGCCCACAGATGTAGGAATGGTAGTAAACGACTTTCTTGTACAACACTTTGAAAATATCTTAGACTACAACTTCACAGCAAAAGTAGAAGCAGATTTTGATGACATTGCTGAGGGAAAACAGGAGTGGACTAAAATGATGAAAGACTTCTACAAGGATTTTCATCCACACGTAAAAGATGTTGAGAAAAATGCAGAGAGAGAAGTAGGTGAACGCATTCTCGGGGAAGACCCTAAGACCGGAAAGCCTGTAAGTGTGCGATTAGGAAAATTTGGCCCTATGGTTCAAATAGGTTCTGTTGAGGATGATGAGAAGCCGCAGTTTGCAAGCTTAGGCCCAGACCAAACCCTTAGCAACATCACTTATGAAGAAGCGATGGATCTTTTTAAACTTCCAAAAGATCTAGGGGAGTATGAAGGAGAAGAGGTATCTGTAAATAATGGCCGTTTTGGTCCTTATGTAAAGTTTGGAAAAACGTTTGTGTCACTACCTAAAGGTCGAGACCCAATGGACGTAGATCGTGATGAGGCTATCGTCTATATTAAAGAAAAGCAAAAGGCAGATGCTCCTATCTATATGTATGAAGACCTGCCCGTACAAAAAGGTACTGGCCGTTTTGGACCCTTTATAAAATGGAATGGTATGTTTATCAACGTCAATAAGAAATATGACTTTGATAATCTCTCAGATGATGATATTGTAGAATTAATCGAGATAAAGAAGCAAAAGGAAATCGATAAGGTATTACAAGATTTTCCAGAGGAGGGAATCCGTGTAGAAAAAGCAAGATGGGGACGATCTAATATTATCAAGGGCAAAACAAAAGTAGAGCTAGGTAAAGATATCGATGCAGCCGCGCTTACGCTTGATGAAATTAAAGCCTATCTCGATAAGAAGGCTCCAAAGAAAAAGAAGGCTGCACCAAAGAAGAAAACCGCAGCAAAGAAAAAGACAACTACAAAGAAAAAAGCGACAACAAAAAAGAAATAACCTATGGCATTTGAGGTGCTACAGCCCATTCCAGACCTAGCGCTTGCACATATACAGTTGCAGCATCATCAATCACTTGGTAATTCCATACGCCTACATAGTGCACAAGAAGGTCTTCCAGATCTCGAAGGTGTTGATGTAGTTATTATTTGCTTACGCGAAAATAGGCGTGACCTTGATAACCTAGGAGATCAACTATCATTTTCTGAAGTGCGTAGAACCTTCTATGAATTGTTTCCTGGAAATTGGCACACAACTATTGCAGATCTAGGCGACATTGAAAAAGGAGAGTCTGTAGAAGATACCTATTTTGCAGTGGCTGCGATACACGAAAAGCTCTTTAAGATGAATATCTTACCTATTTATATAGGTGGTAGTCAAGATTTAGTCTATTCTATCTACCGCTCGTATGATAAACTAGATCAAATGGTCAATATCGTAAATGTGGATAGTAAATTTGACTTAGGCGATGCTAGTCAAGCTATACACAATAAATCTTACGTTGGTAAAATCATTGTAGAAAAGCCGTATAACTTATTTAATTATTCAAATATTGGTTATCAGACGTATTTCAATCCTCAGGAAGAAATAGATCTGATGGATAAACTATATTTTGACTCATATAGATTGGGCAATGTATCAGCATCTATGGATATGGTGGAGCCAGTAATGAGAGATGCAGATATAGTTACGGTAGACTTAAATGCGATACGAAGTAGTGAGTTGAGTGTTAGGCATAATAAAATGCCTAATGGATTTGATGGTAAGGAGATTTGTAAGATTTGTAGATACGCTGGTATCAGCGATAAAGTAAGCTCTTTCAGTATTTTTGAATACAAAAATGATGTTCAAGAAGAAAAGGCCGCTATGCTCGTTGCTCAAATGATGTGGTATTTTATTGAAGGGTTAAATTTTCGCGCAAGCGAAACTATGGATATTGAAAAAGGTAATTTTATTACATATAGTGTACCTATAGATGATGAGGTTTTAACATTTTATAAAAGTGAGAAAACGGCTCGATGGTGGATAGAAATTCCATTTGTCTTAGGATTGAATAATAAATTAAAAAGGCACACGTTATTACCTTGCACGTACCAAGATTATCTGGAGGCTTGTGATCAAAATATCCCTGAAAGATGGTTTAAAGCCCGAAAGAAAAATGAAATTTGAGTGTGTATTTCAACGATGAAATTAATATTTTTGGCGAATAAATTGTTTATTTCAAATAAAATAAATAGGTTTACGCCCTTAACTTTAGAATACTTAACCTAACATCCTATGAAAAAGTATATTGCAGTAATTGCGATAGTAGCCCTCCTATCTAGTTGTGGCAAAGGTGATCGTGGTGAACTCGTCGGTGCCAAAGGCAAGCGATGGAACCCTGAAAAACCCTATGGAATGACACTCGTATCTGGAGGGGCATACATAATGGGTAAGAGTGATGATGACTTTGCTGCGGTGAATGACGCTCCAACAAAAACTGTTACAGTCCGCTCTTTTTACATGGACGAAACAGAGATTACAAATGAAGAGTATAGGCAATTTGTAGAGTGGGTCAAAGACTCTATTGTGCGAACTAGACTTGCAATTCTAGCAGATGAGCTGGGTGAAACTCCAGGTGCTGGTGACGGTACTGGGATTGGAGATTTTGCGTTTAGTGATGCAGATCCAGATAACATGACTCCTTACGAGCAGTATATGTACGATAATTATTACGGTCTCGGAGAGACAGGTTTTGAAGGTCGTAAGCTCAATAAGGATATTGATATTATTTGGGATACAGCAGAATATCCAGATGAATATTATGCTGAGGTAATGGATACGATGTATATCCCTCTTGAAGAAGCGTACAATGGGCAACGTACTATCGATGTGGATAAATTAGAGTTCCGTTATACATATTTAGATATACAGGAAGCTGCTAAAAAGAATAATGGGCGTCGTAAAGATCACATTAAGACAGAAACTGTCAAGGTGTATCCAGATACCACCGTGTGGATTAAAGATTTTGCCTATTCTTATAATGAGCCTATGCACAATGATTATTTCTGGCATGATGCTTACGGTGAATATCCTGTCGTAGGAGTCACTTGGATGCAGGCAAAAGCCTTTTGTGAGTGGAGAACAATGTATAAGAACGCTTATCAAAAATCTAAAAACAGACAATTTGTAAATCGTTTTAGATTACCCGGCGAAGCAGAGTGGGAATATGCTGCTCGTGGAGGTCTAGAAAGTGGTGATTACCCTTGGGGTGGACCTTATGCAAAAAATGATAGAGGATGCTTCTTAGCAAACTTTAA
>CAWUIT010000152.1:0-6731 GCA_963922345.1 uncultured Dokdonia sp.
TTTCTTTCATTCCCATAACTTATCCTATTTCTTTATACATAACATCTAATCCCTTGCGTATAATCTCTTGATGCGGTTGCTTAGAAACACACATAAATTCTGTTAACGCAAAATCTTCTGGAGCCACTTCATACATTCCAAGGGCCTCCATTTCATCTAGATCTTCTACCATACAAGCTTTAAGTATTTGCATTGGGTAGATATCCAGAGGAAAAACTTCTTCATAATTACCTGTCACCACAAAAGCGCGATGCTCACCATTTGTGTTTGTATCCAGATCATACTTTTTATTAGGCTGCATCCAAGAGAAAGTTAAGGCTCTTGATGGCGAAATTTTATCAAAAACTGGCTTATTCCATCCAAAGAATTCGTAGTCGTCACCTTCTGGAATAGCTACAAACTCAGTTGCATAAAAACCTAAAGCACCGTCTGGAGACACACGATCTCCTGTTAAAACATTACCAGATATAAAACGATTATTATCCCCTTCAATTCCAGCGGCATAGGCAAAGGTAGAAACCTCTGCACCTATCATCGTACGATAGTATTTTGGTGCTTTAATAGAAGAACCAGATACAGAAATTATACGCTCGGCATTAAACCTACCAGTTAAAAGCAGCTCACCAATAATCACTAGGTCTTGGGCCGCAATAGTCCAAGCTGTTTCACCTTTGTTGATTGGATTTATTTTATTAATTAAAGTTCCGACGTTTCCAGCTGGATGCGGTCCTTTAACAGTATGAGTTGCAATATCATTAAGACCCGCAAAAATAGACGAACTTGACCCTACAGATACGTGCACACCACCATCGGTAAGTTTTGCAAGCGCAGAAACTGCCGCTTGAATCATCGCTTCTTTTCCTGCAAGGACAAAATCTAGATCTGCAGCAAGAGGACCTGTATTTAAACCAGAAATAAATATAGCCTTAGGTGCAATTGTTGGATTTGCAATTATATCATAGGGACGTTGTTTTATAAACGGCCATACTCCACCTTCAAGTAATCGTTCTTTTATAGCATCTGCATTTGCCTCTTGCCCTAAAGCTCCAAGATCACGAGAACCTCCTTCGTAATTTGCTTCTATGACGATGTCTGTTATAACACGACGAGCACCACGCTTTATCTCAGTGATGGTTCCTGCTACAGGAGATACAAATTTTATTTCTTCTTGAGACTTTGAGTAAAAAATCTCATCTCCCGCTTTAAAACTTGCGCCTTCCTTAAGGACCATTTTTGGGGTAACGAGATGAAAATCTGAAGGTCTAATAGTAATGGTACGCGATCTAGGCCCTTCAGAAATTGTCTTTTCTGCTTCGCCCACTAGTCGGATATCAAGACCTTTTTTGATTCTGATGTCTTTAGACATATGTCAGTAGATTTATGTTATCTAAAATCCTCTTAATTTGAGGTGTGCAAATTTACAAAATACCACACGTATTTCCATATGTAGAAAAGTGATTACATTATTTATAATACTTCTAAATAACATTTTTAATAACAGTCTAAACAAAGTTCTTTAAATACCTTTAACCTATTTCATTTTATTAATTAAACGACTCTATTTTAACTATTTTGTTGATCTCAGCATCTTCCTTTTTTAGGAAGAAAATTTCAAGATTGGACATTTTTATTTTTACATCTACTTAAACTGATAGGCGCTTAATTAAAAAAAGTTGCTATTAATTGTTTTTTACTTTTTACGCTTTCGCGAAAGCGTACTACAATTGTGACTACTCAATGAGGAAGTAACAATATCTCGGCATCAAAATTGTTTATATTTGAAATCTATCCGTATTATATGAGAACCTATTTATTAGTGCTTGTTTTCTGTTTATTTCAATTAAATCTTAGCTTTTCTCAAATTGCTCAAGAGGTACCAGAGCCTGGATTTATAAAAACGGTACAGTTTAATCAAAATAGCACAACTGGCACCTCATTACCTATTGTACGATTAGGAAGCCAGTTGCGTTTATCCTTTGATGATATTATAGGTGATGAACGCGACTACTTTTACAGAATAACGCACCATAATGCAGATTGGTCTGAAAGTAATCTCGTACGATCTGAATTTATGGAAGGTATGGACAATGTAAGAATCCTAACGTTTGAAAATTCGGTTGCTGTATTACAACTCTATACGCATTACGAGTTGCGTATTCCAAACCAAATGACCAAGGCGCTTACCAAAACAGGTAATTATTTATTGAGTATTTATGATGAAGATGAACAGCTTGTGTTCTCACGTAAATTTATGATCTACAACCCAGAATTTCTTGTGGGCGCTCAGGTCAAGCGATCAAGAGATTTAAAATTTGTTGAGACCAAGCAAGTCTTAAGATTCTTTATAGACTCTGGAGAAGATGTAATTATTAACCCAAAAGTAAATTTACATACCGTCTTGATACAAAATAATAATCTCAAGACTGCTATCACTGGGATTAACCCTCAATACAATGTAGGTAACAGGCTAGAGTATCGATATGATCAAGAGACGGCATTCTGGGGTGGTAACGAGTTTTTTAATTTTGAAAATAAGGATGTGAGAGCAGCCACATTTGCCATACGCAGTATAGAACTAAAAAGCTTGTACCACAATTACCTTTATACCGACCAACCGCGATACGACGAACCGTACACCTATAATCCAGATATAAACGGCAATTTCCTTATCACTACATTACAAGGTCGCACACCGCTTACAGAAGCAGAGTACGTCTGGATTCATTTTTCCCTAAAAACTCCTGAATTACCCGAAGGAAAGTCTGTCCATATCTATGGTAATTTTAATAATTATGTAGTAGATGAAAGTACCAAATTAACCTGGGATCCACGATATAGACGTTATGAACTTCCTTATTTACTCAAGCAAGGTTTTTACAATTATAGATATGTAATCGCAGATCGCGATGGAACAATAGACCAAGAGGATAATATTGATGGAAATTTCTGGCAAACAGAAAATGATTACCAAATACTCGTTTATTATCGTAGGCCTGGTGGACGTTTTGACGAGCTTTTAGGGTATGGACTTACAAACTCTACTACGATTACTAACTAAAATCTCGACTCATTATCTCTTCTTTCTTCACGCTTTCGCGAAAGCGTATTTTTCAAAATACCCTATATTTAACGTGTGAAGGAAACAGCTATCAAACCAACCAGCAGGAAAGCCATTAAATACCGAGGTGTGGAGTGTCTCAATTGTGGGCATCCATTAGACCTTTCTGATAGATATTGTGCCTATTGTGGTCAAATAAATACCACAAAACGGCTTTCCTTAGGAGATTTTATTGGTGAATTCGTGTTAAGCGTATTTACATACGATTCTCGGTTTAGGTATACCATTAAAGACCTCCTATTCAAGCCTGGTACTATTACGAGAAATTATGTTGAGGGTAAACGGCTCAAATACGCAAATCCGTTCCGATTCTTTCTTAGTGCTTCCATCTTCTATTTTGTAATACTAGCCATTATAAGTGTGTTTACAGGAGATGATGATTTTAATTTTGAAAACGATGATGGCATTGTCCGTATAGAATCTTCTGAAGACAAAGAAGAAGTTGATCTCGACAAAACAATAGATAGTGCAGCAGTAGTCAATCTTGAGGATTACAAAACACAGGAAAAAGACTCCCTGGAGCAAAAGGTTGATGCCCGTATTAATTCTGGAATTGAATCTATAACAACTGCTCAGAATACGCAAAAAGATGAGGAGACTTATGTCTATATCTCTGAGGACTCTATAAATAAAACCTCAACAAGTTTTATAAACAAAATAGAGCAAAAGACGATGTTCTTTTACAGCTTTTATAAAGCAACAGATATCACCGCTCCTAGCCGCGCACTGGATAGTCTTAAATATGAGAAAACGAGAACAAATTCTTTCTTATACTCAAAAATCAACGACTTCGAGCGTATAAAGGATAATCCAGCCAAATTTATACGTTACCTGGCGTCAAAAACACCTTTTTTCCTTTTCTTCTTTGCACCATTATTCGCACTATTCTTCTGGCTTATCTACTCAAAGAAGAAGTTCAATTATATGGAGCATCTTGTTTTCATTTTTCACATCTTTAGTTGGGTGTTTGTTGTCTTGATATTATGTCTCATTCCAGATGCACTATTAGGCGATAATTACCTCGCTGCTATACTTTTAATATTTGTAGGACCTTTTTACTTCTACAAAGCCTTACGCAATTTTTATAAGCAGAAAAGAAGGTGGACATTACTAAAATTTGTATTTTTAAACGTCGTTTTTCATATAGGTACGACGATTTTTGCGCTCATATTTTTTGCAATTACAGCGCTCTTATTTTGACAAGATGGTACAACAAGTAACAAGAGGGATCAAAATATCGGTAGAAACTACTTTTGAGGGTACATTTTATAAAAATTATAAGATGCACTTTGCTTTTGGTTATATGGTAACCATCGCAAACCAAAGTAAAGATAGTGTGCAGCTTATGGCACGACACTGGAAAATTAAAGATGCACTTAATACAACAGAGACTGTAGACGGTGAAGGTGTTATAGGCAAAAAACCCGTTTTAAAGCCTGGAGAAAGTCACACCTACAATTCTGGATGCTTACTTACCTCTCCCTTTGGAGCTATGGAGGGCTTCTATCAAATGGTAAATTTTACTTCTACACGCAAGTTCCGTGTAAAGATCCCAACTTTTAAGCTGAGCGCACCTTTTGCATTAAACTAGAGTACGTACTCATACATTTTTCTAGCTCGAGGCGAAAAATCTTCTCACCCTGTTTTAAAGTGCAATACAAACAATTACTATCATATATAAATTGTGATGGTTTCTCTGGTTGGAATCCATCTGGAAAATATGTTCTCCCAATAAAATCTAAAACTCCAGACTCCGTATATCTCGTAACGATACCTTCGGTAGCAGATACGAGTTCTAAATTAAACCATGCACTGCTGCCAGTACCTGCTAGATATTGAGCAGATTGAGGGACGGTAATTGATGTAGGTGTATTAAAAGCTTGGTGAGGAATACGCTTATCAAAGTAATTGGTTAAATTTTCGCGCAAAGCGGTCCTATTGTATCTAGTAACAACACCATTACAAACTTGAAAGATAGTTCTATTTACAGCGCTTTTTTCTACGTTTCCTACTGTGCTGGGCGTAAACTTTTTATTACGCTTTAAATACTTAATTATAGAATGATCTTTTGTGCTCGCAAGGATCGTTTCCGTTACAAACCGCGCGCAATTACTACCATTTTTACCAAAAGCCTTATAAGGGATACTCCCTAAATTCTGCAGATTTAGTATATAATCAAGCGCGTTTTCATAGTCTATGGATTCACATAATGAAGCCACAAGACGCCCAGAGCCGTGTGTTTTTTCTGGATGTGCATCAAGCCATATCAAAAATTCGTCAAGATTCGTGAGCTTCCCGTTTACAATAGTTGCTTGTATAGGGATTTCTAATTCTACATCAGTATTTGCACCACGCACTCTGCCCTTACCTTCTGGAGTTACGTATCGACCAAAATCAAAATATTGCGCATTCCCAGTATCATTATGGATAAGAACTAATGCCGCATGACCTGCCTTGATATGCGTGCGGGTACCTAGACCAAAAAATGGAAGCACCTTACACATAAACTCATCAGACATCTTTACAAAAGTATCTGGAAAGGCAAGAACTATTATTTTACCATCAGCACTCACACGGTTTCCATTTTAAATGCTATTGCGTGTACTTCATCACTGTACAGATCGTGATAGGTCATTTTGCAGGCTTCTGGATCTTTTTCTACTTGCGTGATGCTCACTGTCTTTAACAACCCTCGATTTATTTGCAGATCTATATGAGCATCTCCCTCTCCAGCTTGCTTATGGAATTGTAATAAACTACCTGAACTCCAATCTGTAGTTTCAGCAAAGACTGAAAACCAATTACGGCGCTTCTTCTTCATAGTCGCATCATATAGCGTTGCACTAGACCATATTTTTGGTTTATTATCTAACTTAGTGATATGTGCTGTTATCCCATCCCATACGAGCTCTGTAGCTTGTAATAAATTTGCCCAATCTATCGCAATAATTGTAAAGGGCTCAATACCTTGATAATTAAAATCTTTGATAGCCTTCAAAAGATTGTCTGCTTTTAAAAACTCCTTTACAACAACTCCACGACTCATTCTGTAATTCTCAATACGTACGTGTGCCTCAAAGCCCCCATTAAGTAAGCATATCATTCTACTTTTGTCCGATATACCAATCCACGTCCCCCCTGCTACGGCGTCTTTTGGAAACAGCATTTTTACTCCGTCTATTGTATAGAAGCTAGGTGCTAGTGTTTTTCTGCCGACTGCCTCATCTCTATTTGAGGTAAGAATAAAAGTATTATCTGGCTTGGGAATATAAGTAACTGTACACATTGAGGGCTGAGTCGTAAAATAGTTTTGCAACTTACGAAAAACGATACACATGGGGATTCATCATAATTATTTTGCAGAGTGATCAAAGTGCTAGCTTTCCATCAAAGACTGGATTTTACACTAACTGCCTACTAGAAAGTAGCCTACCTTTATATTATCTCCCGCTTTCGCGAAATCGTAAAAAAACTTCTACTACAACAGTCTTCATAAAGCATTAAGAGATAGGATAAAGAATTTGTACTTTTGCACAACCAAAAAATTAAAACCAAAACCACTATGGGAAAAGGATTTTTTCAAGTTCCAATCGCTGTAAACGAAGAGGTAAAA
>CAWUIT010000153.1:0-6700 GCA_963922345.1 uncultured Dokdonia sp.
AGGTAAAGGTTGCATTATTTTCTCCATCCGCTTTCGCGAAAGCGAACCAACAACAAATAGAACCATTTACCTACAAGGTAATGTCGCTAGACGGCTTGTCAAAAGAAGTAGCCGTAGGGTCTGGAAAAGTTACATTTATAAGCTACTGGGCTACCTGGTGCCCACCGTGCATCGCCGAATTACCTTCCATTGCATCATTGTATAAAGACTATGGAAATCGAATACAATTTTTACTTATCACAAATGAACGCCCAGCGGTTGTGGAGCAATTTCTGATTAAAAAGAATTTCAACCTTCCTGCGGTAATCCCTCAAATGGAAACCCCAGAGGCGCTTTTTGAACGCTCAATACCTACTAATTATATTATAGATGGAAATGGTACCATCGTCATCAAAGAGAAAGGAGCGTCAGACTGGAATAGTAAAAATGTAAGAACTACACTAGACGCTTTGCTAGCAGAAGATTGATCTTCTATTTTATTAAAATACTCTTCTAAGATCCCAGTAGTGATGAATGCTAAGTATAGGCGTTTTATCCGTGCATAGTTTCCTTAACACTCAAATCTTTCATTACTTGCTTTTCAAAATCGAGTAATTCTTGCCATTTTGCATCGACTTTTTCACGATCTCCATACTTTCTGGCAAAGTTCAAAAACATCGTATAATGTCCAGCTTCACTTATCATAAGCTTACGATAGAATTTTGCAAGTTTTTTATCCTCTAGCTGTTCTGAAAGTAATCGAAAACGCTCACAACTCCTCCCTTCTATTAAAGCGGCTACTAGAAGTCTATTAATAAGACTTTCTACTCTTGATCCACCTTTTGGAAAGTAGAAACGTAGTTTATGCACATACTCATCTTTACGCTCACGTCCCAGATGTAAGCCGCGCTCTACCATGAGATCGTGTACCATTTTAAAATGGCTCATTTCTTCCATCGCTAGATCGCTCATCGCAGCGACTAGTTCTGAGTATTCTGGAAATCCTATAATGAAGGAAATAGCACTTGACGCTGCTTTTTGCTCACAATATGCGTGATCGGTAAGAATTTCTTCTATATTTTTTTCTACAATGTTAACCCAGCGAGGATCTGTTGGCAGCTTAAGATGTAGCATCTGGATAGCTTCTTTATTTTCCATAGTATTTATTTTTATAGATCGAGATCAAACGTTTTACGGAGGATATCTATTGCGGGGTTTTGCTCCCGCAGTTTATCGTACTTCTCTTGGGGTGTATACGCATATTTACGTTGTACTTCTTCATTCACTTTGATATCAAGAGTGATATCGTAGTTCTGTAATTTTCTCTTGAGATATTCTAGCAAAGGTCCTTGAGCTCTCTCGACCTCTATTTTCATAGTTTCATTAGGATACTCTAAGTGTATGGTAGTGCCTTGAAGTGTAGGCTTATCTGCCTCGAGGTTTGAAGCTATAATTCGCTCCCCTTTTGCGATAAGCTTTTTTACATAATCAGACCAAGCAGCTTGCATCGCAATTTCTGTAAACGACTCCGTTGGGAGGTTTTGTACATCAATTTTTTGATCTGCTTTTTTTTGCTCTAGCTCTTTCTTTTTCTGAAGGCCTTTGAGAGATAAGCCAGATACGCGATTCTTGCTTAGAGATAAATTAGGAACACCTTGTGTCGTTTTAGACTCTTGCGCTACAATAGGCTTCTCATTTACCGTTTCTTCAGATTTAATTTTTAGATCGATATCTGGAGGAGAAACAAGCTCTTGTGAATTTTGAACGTCTGGCGTATTTTCTGTAAAATTAGAGGGTGTGCTTAATGTATCTTCTTTTACTTGTGTTTGTTGGCTAGGGCTCTGTGAGTTTAATGATTCTTTCTGAATAGAATTTGTGGCAACTGTTGTGTTAGTTGTAGATTCTGTAACGTTTGACGATGGCTGATTACTATTCCCTTTGGAAGTACTTACTGAAATCGTTTTTGTTCCTGAAATAGCGCCGGTATTATCTATCTGATAATATGACGGCGGAACTAAGAAGGGCTCATCATTTTTTTTTTCTCTATCAAAGGTGATAGAGGCGAGTTGCATCAAGCATAATTCTACCAGAAGGCGTTGGTTTCGGCTGGAGCGATACTTGAGATCACAACTGTTTGCCATATCGATCGCTTCCATAAGGAAAGACATATCAGCCTTTTGGGATTGCTCGTAATATTTCTTTTTTGTGGTGTCACCTACTTCTAATAGATGAATTGTAGGTGGATTTTTACATACCATCAAATCTCTAAAATGCGAAGCAAGTCCTGCAATAAAGTGATGGCCATCAAATCCCCGCGCTAAGATATCATTAAATTGAATCAATACTTGCGGGATATCGTTAGCTAGTAATAAAGCAGTCGTTTTGAAATAGGTATCGTAGTCTAGAACGTTTAAGTTTTCGGTAACTGCTTTTCGCGAAAGTGTATTCCCACTAAAACTCACTACTCTGTCAAATATTGATAGGGCGTCACGCATAGCGCCATCTGCTTTTTGAGCAATAATGTGCAACGCTTCTTCATCTGCCTCAATACCTTCTTCTTGTGCTATTTTAACTAGATGTTTTCGAGCATCTGTAACCGTAATTCTTTTAAAGTCAAAAATCTGACACCTTGATAATATGGTGGGGATTATTTTATGCTTTTCTGTAGTTGCTAGAATAAAAATAGCGTGCTTAGGAGGCTCCTCTAGTGTTTTAAGGAATGCATTAAATGCCGCTGCCGAAAGCATATGAACCTCATCTATAATGTACACTTTGTACTTACCAACTTGTGGTGGTATGCGTACTTGATCTATGAGGCTCCGGATATCATCTACAGAGTTATTTGATGCTGCATCTAGTTCAAATACATTGAAAGCAAAATCTTCATCTGGGCTTGTGTGCTCATCTGTATTAATTTGCTTTGCTAGAATGCGGGCACAACTTGTTTTACCTACTCCTCGCGGCCCACAAAATAAAAGGGCTTGGGCAAGATGGTTGTTTGCAATAGCATTTTCTAATGTATTAGTAATTGCCTGTTGTCCCACAACATCCTCGAAGGTGGTAGGGCGGTATTTACGAGCAGATACTATAAAAGGTTCCATACCTACAAATATAATGGGGCGTGTAAAATTATACCACTAAGGCAGGACCCTTTCTTTTTTACTTATTAACACTAAGTGCAGAGAGCTTCTGATCTATAACTTTAACCATAATGTGATAACTATGGCTTGCCATCTCATCTGTGTCGCTCCACTTTTTTGCATTAAGAAGTGCTTTTTTACGGTGCGTAAGTAATCGCCTGAGCTTCTCTGAAGAGGTGAATAATGATAACATAATTAAGAGTGTTTAAGGTTTGCTGTGGTAAAATATAAAATATTCACAAAACCGTTAACACTTTGTTAAGAAATTATCATAAAAAATTAAGAATGCTTTGCAATTTCCTTTTCGATCTCTGCGGCTTGAGCATATAGCGTATCACTTGCGCTTCGATCTGTTTTTGATAGTTTATATGCTTTTTCAAGCACTACTTTATGCTTTTCTTGTAGTTTTTCTACTTCACTTTTCTTTTTAAATAGTCCGAACATCATTTCTTTTTTTAATAAAGATACGGCTTCTTTGTGACGCTTTCAATCTTAAAATGTCCAAGTTGTACAATTCAGACTCGTAATTCTACATTTCAGTGAGACTAAGTTTTACATAAAGGCAAATCGTAAGATATTTACACCATCTAATTAAAACAACAGACTTATGAAAACTTCAAATAACGACACAAAATATCAAAGAGCACAAGCTAGAGTAGGTGAGCTTAAAGGATTCTATAATCATCTAGGAATCTATACAATTTTTGTAATTTTCTTTCTTCTATTAAATTATTACTCAGGAGGCTTTTTTTGGGCTATATTTCCTATTGCTGGCTGGGGTATAGGTGTACTAGGTCACGCTTTTAATACCTTTAGATGGAATCCTTTCTTTTCAAAAGATTGGGAGAAGCGCAAAATAGATGAATATGTACGTAATGATGACTTTTAAAAATGATCTAATGGAAACAGAACAAGAAAAATATCAAAGAGCCCTCACGCACGTAAAACAAGTAAAGAGATTTTACGGTAAGATTATCAATGCAATTATTGTATGTGCTGTGGTAGCTGCAGTAAACTATTATGTAAATGAGTTTAGAAATCCTTGGGTACTGTGGGTGGTAGGATTTTCAGCATTTGGGATAATTATAGAAGCTGGAAAATTATATGGTATGACCCTTTTTCTTGGAAAAGGCTGGGAGCGTCGAAAAATCCAAGAGCACTTAGAAAAAGAAGAAGAGGAGTCGAGGTCTAACCCAATCATTAGAAAATAATGGAATACGATAAGGAAAAATACGAACGTGCTAAAAAGCGCGTAGAAGATGAAAAAGGATTTTACAGACACTTATTTGTTTTTATACTCGTAAATATAGTCCTACAACTTTTTTACTCAGATATGCTGTGGGATTATAACTGGATGTCCTACACGCCTTGGTGGGTACGTTTTACCACACCATTATTTTGGGGGCTATCACTTTTAATACACGGGATTTATGTTTTTAATGGATTTAAATTTTTAAGTTTTTTTAAAAATTGGGAAGAAAAGAAAATACAAGAGTTTATGGATAATGACGAGGAAGAATTTTCTAACCGCTTTCGCGAAAAGTAATATCCCTATGCGCACCTTCTCAATCTCCAAGAGTTATTGAGCTTTAATTTTCTGCTCACAGGTATTTAGCATTTAGAACCGAAACTAAGATTTCTCATATTTGTATAAGAAGTACGTAAGAAAAATAAGGTTTACGTACTTTAGACTTAAAATCAACTATTAAAAAATCTATATGAACGTACTCATAATTGAAGACGAAAAACCATCGGCTAGACGTCTTAATCGTATGCTTGCAGATCTTGACGTCACTGTAAATGTGATGCTACACTCCGTAGAGGAAGCTGTTGCGTGGTTTAAGTCTAATGAACATCCAGATTTGATATTTCTTGATATTCAATTATCTGACGGGCTTTCATTTGAAATCTTTGATCAAGTCGAAGTAAAGAGTGCGATTATATTTACCACTGCCTTTGATGAGTATGCATTGCAAGCATTTAAACTTAACAGCGTAGACTACCTCTTAAAACCTATCGATGATGAAGATCTCGAGAAAGCCGTACGTAAGTTTAAAGAACGTACGCCCCAACCACAAAATGTTGCTTTAAATTTTGAAGACATTAGAAAACTACTGGGAGCTACAGCCGTTGAGCGTGAGTTTAAAAAACGATTTACTACTAAAATAGGCCAGCATATTAAGATGATACCTATAGATGAGATTGAGTGTTTTTATAGTGAGAACAAAGGGACTTATGCTGGGACAGTAGACGGGCGTAATTATCTTCTTGATACAACATTAGAATTATTAGAAAATGATCTTGAGCCTGAGACTTTCTTTCGCGTAAGCAGGAAATACTATGTAAATATTAATGCTATTGCAGATATCGTGGCTTATACTAATTCTAGGTTGAAAATTAAGTTGAATAATTGGAAGGAGCAGGAAATCATCGTAAGTAGGGAGCGTGTAAAGGATTTTAAAACTTGGATTGCTTAATCTTCGTAATTTTCATTAAAAGCGCTGGGAAGCATTGTGGGGATAAGTCTTACCAGTATAGGTAATAGAATCCCACCGCCGGGAAGAAGAAAAACGGCTAGCGATGGTATACTCTTACAGATATCGAGAAGCTGTTTTTTTACAATCTTACGCTCTTCGCTAGTGAGATCACGGTTTGTAGACTTAGATAACAAAACAACTAAGTCTCTACTTTCTCTTATTTCCTTAACAAGCCTTTTACTATTGCGGGATATGAGATTGCTTACCGTTGCTGTAGTTTGCTTATAAAAATGTTTGACTGGATTACTGTAATTAAGATATGAGATCTCTTGACCGTGATCGTTAATATATTTTTTTACAGCTTCTACGGCAGTTAAATATTCTTGATCATCTAGCCCTAGAATGCTACAAAATTCCATTATGAATGCACGTTCTTGCGTATCTATCACTTCGTCATCCCAAAGAGAAAGACTGCACAAATCTAAAAGATATTGTTGTTCTAATGGCTCTGTGATAAAATTGAGTTCAATTTGAGAAACGCTTGTATGCGTATGTTTTACAAGGCTATTGTAACGCAGGGAACTTTCAAATAATTTTATAAGTAATTTATTATACTCATCTTTCACTTCTTTTTGTTGTAACGCGAGCCAAATTGTTTCTGTAATGACAGCCTCAAGTTTTTTTGCATATGCGTGTGGGTCTTGCTGTGTAATCAAATAATGATCAAAACTCAGTACATCTATAAAGACTAGCGCATTAGTTATTAAATGGCTAAAGTTTTTTTGTAATACAGATTCATTAGTTTGAACACGCTGATGTATAATTTTCTCAACCTTAAATGAAGAAGACTCAGAGCCTAATGGTATGTGTATACTGTATTGTTCTTTTTTGTCTAATTTTCTATAAAATGAAACTATCGCTTTTAAACAATCCTCTTTTCGGGCATTGGTTATAGTATCAAAATATGTAAATACTAAAGCATCTAGAAGATTAACTTTTGTTTTTTCTTGCGTTGTCCACGTAAGTTGTTTGGATTCTTTTGCAATAACAGTACTTACAGAATGACCGTATATAAAACCTTTAGAACGCAATAATTCATAAAAA
>CAWUIT010000154.1:0-6695 GCA_963922345.1 uncultured Dokdonia sp.
TCAATCTCTTTGAGATTTTTAATACGATTACGCTTTAAAAAGTCATCTATGGATTCAAAATGTTCAATTACTCGCTTATCTTTAAATTCAAACACCTTATTAGAAAGTCCTTGTAAGAAGTCTCTATCGTGACTTACTAGTATAAGTGTACCATCAAAGGTGAGTAAGGCCTCTTTAAGTACATCTTTAGATTTGATATCTAAGTGATTTGTAGGTTCATCTAGGATTAATAAATTCACCGGCTCTAATAATAATTTTACCATTGCTAAGCGTGTTTTTTCTCCACCAGAAAGCACGCTTACCTTTTTATCTATGTGGTCGCCAGAAAACATAAATCGCCCCAAAATATTTTTAATCTGAGTACGCATATCACCTTTAGCGACCTCATCTACAGTTTGAAAAACAGTTAATTCTGGATCTAGTAATGCTGCTTGATTTTGCGCAAAATAACCCACCTTCACATTGTGACCCAACTCACAACTCCCGCTTACATCTATCTCTCCTAGAATAGCTTTTATCATTGTTGATTTCCCCTCGCCATTTCTACCCACAAATGTTACTTTTTCGCCTCGAGCGATATCTAAATTTGCATTGCTAAAAACAGTATGCTCATCGTATTTTTTTGTTAACTCTTTAACTTTAACTGGAAAATCGCCTGATCTGGGTGCTGGCGGAAATCGTAGTGCTAGTGATGAGTTATCAACCTCATCTATTTCTATAATTTTGAGTTTCTCTAGCATTCGCTCTCTTGAGGAAACTTGATTAGTCTTTGAGTAGGTACCCTTAAAACGATCTATAAATGCTTGGTTATCAGCAATAAACTTTTGTTGCTCTTGGTATGCTTTAATTTGATGCGTGCGACGGTCTTTTCTTAATTCTAAATAGTGGGAGTAATTTGCTTTATAATCATATATACGTCCCATAGTTACTTCTATTGTCCGGTTTGTGATGGTATCAATAAATGCTTTGTCGTGGGATATGACAATCACTGCCTTTGCTTTAGTAAGTAAGAAATCTTCTAGCCATATAACAGATTCAATATCGACGTGATTTGTAGGTTCGTCTAGTAGTATGAGATCTGGTTTTTGAAGTAAAATTTTTGCAAGTTCAATACGCATACGCCACCCACCGGAAAATTCACTAGTAGGTCTTCCAAAATCGGAACGTTTAAAACCTAGGCCCTGCAGCGCTTTTTCTACCTCCTCTTCTATATTAATTTCCTCTATGGCATAATACTTCTCTCCTACTTCGGTCACCTTTGTGATAATGTCCATATAGGCTTGTGACTCATAATCTGTGCGTGTTTCTAATTCCTTGTTAAGCCTGTCCATTTCGGCTTTCATATTGAGGACTTTAGAAAAAGCTTTAGAAGCCTCTTCCATAACGGTGCAATTATCGTCTGTAAGTAAATGCTGTGGCAGATAAGCAATCACAGTATCTTTCGGCGTTCTAATATTTCCTCGCGTAGGTTTTTGAGTGCCAGCGATAATCTTCATCATCGTAGATTTTCCTGCACCATTTTTACCCATTAATGCAATTTTATCATTTTCGTTAATGCTAAAAGAAACATTATCAAAGAGCGTATCTCCGCTAAATTCAACCGCGATATTATCGACTGCAATCATACATACATTTTAGGAGCGCAAAAGTAAGGAAAAATCAATGCTGGGTGCGTGGGACTTTTACGCTTTCGCGAAAGCGCATAATAAGTAAAAATAATAATGACTATTTACTAGAAATAGATAATTACAGATAGTATTACGATACAATAAAGTATCCACCAATGTTTGATTTTTTTGGGATTACTACCAAAGAGAGCTATAGTAACTTTATAATAGAATGAGCGGTTTTTTGCAATATGATTATAGCCGTGGTCGCTCAATGTCCTGAACCACTTCTGATTTGTATAGAGTTGATGCCAAAACGTTGTGCCACTATGGTATATGGATCTATATGCACTGTCTGGACCGCTGTATACTTGCCCATCTTTTTCAATGAGACGACTAGCCTTTTTAAACTCCTTGAGCGGTATATCTTTAAACCTTTTTGCTATGTCTTGATAGGGAGCAAAGTCTATGACATTATGCGTTTTAAGCTCCCAACGTGTTTTCCAGAACTTGCAAAACGTACAGTCTCCATCCCAAATAAGCACGGATTTTTCTGGTGGAAATGCTGTTCTATTTATTTTCTTAAACACGTATATACTCTTTAAGTAGTACTTAACTCTCCAGCCGCCGCTTCGTCCATAAACCAGTGAAGGTCTCCTGTAAGGGGAGCAACTAGGCTCGCTGGATATTTTAAGAAATCTCCTTCCTTAGTAAGGATAGTTTTTACTTTCTCTTTTTTTGAATCTCCAGTTACTAGAAAAGCTACCGCTGTTGCATTATTAATTACATCCCCAGTGATGCTTACCCGTTTTTGTCCAGATTCTGGATGTGTCGCAACCTCACACCAGCTTGTAGAGTCCCAGAGTTCAATTTCATGTGGGAAAATAGATGCAGTGTGACCATCATCTCCCATACCTAGTATTACGAGGTCAAACTGTGGTACATCATTTACGATGGGGAGATTATTTTCTAACTCCTTAGCATAGCGTTTTCCCTCTAGCTCGGGATTAGACTCTCCGTGTATACGGTGGATATTTGCTTCAGGTATGTTGATTTTTGAGAAGAGATGGTCTACCGTCATTTTATAATTGCTCTGCTCGTCTGATGGCGGTACACAACGTTCATCACCCCAATAAAAATGAAATTTTGACCAATCTGTATCTGCATATTTTTTTGCTAAAAGATCAAAAACAATTTTAGGTGTGCTGCCTCCGGATAATGCAACAGTTATTTTATCATTTTCTTTTGCCAGCGCTAGTAGGTACTGTGCAAAATCTTCTGCCACTTCTTGTTTATTTTTTGAAATATGTACGTTCATATAATGTTTCTAATGGTTGAGTTGTGATATTATTCAAAACTCTATTTGGTAATGTTGAGTAAACAAGTCTATTTATTGAATATTAATAAGAAGTAATTATTTTATTATTTAGGTAATGCGTCCATATCCATATAAAGAACATTCCATCGATGACCGTCCAGATCACTAAAACCACACGTATACATCCACCCTTGCAATAGCGCTGGTTCTAAATAAACAGTGCCACCAGCCTCTTTTGCAATGCGCGCATACTCATGCACCTCATCTTTAGATTGGGCATCTATATTAAGAAGCACCTCAACACTTTTTGAGGTGTCTGTCACCTTATGACTGGTATATTCTGAGAAAGTGTCGTTTGGAAACAGCATCATACCCACTTTTTGATCACCTATAAAAAAACGTCCCATGTGATTGTTACTTTCGTGCATCTCACTCTCTATAAAACCTAGGGCTCTATAAAATGATTTAGCGCTATCTAGATTTGCAACTGGTAAGTTGAACCAAAATTGTTTTGCCCTCATAACTGAAATCTTTAAAATTCTATTTTAAAAGTACGATAAGTATTATTACCACCTTTGTTAGATCCCTTATTAGATTGCAATCACAACTTATTTTTAATGTTGAGGTTGGTGTATAAAAAGAGAAATTAGGTCAACTTCATTAATACGCTAGAACAAAGGCAGAGTATGTAAAACGTAAGATTACTCAATCACACAATAACCTGGATCATCTGCGAGATGGGCTCCGGGATTACGCCACCCACCCTGGCCTTCTATAAGATCATCTGCAAATTCTGGGCCCCAAACACCTGCTGCATAACCATACATCTTAACATCTTTACTTTTCCAGTAATTTAAAATGGGATCAGTAAAACGCCAAGCAGCTTCTACCTCATCTGCGCGAGAGTATAAGGTCGCATCACCCTGCATAGCATCTAGCAACAATCGCTCATAAGCTTCCATAATATCTGTATCTCCTAAACTTGAATAGTAGAAGTCTAGATTTCCGCGCTCTACCTTAAAGCCTTGTCCAGGAACTTTTACCCCAAATTTTACTAGAATTCCCTCATCTGGCTGTATTCTAATGATGAGTTTGTTATCCTTATTAACATTAGAATTTTTAAATATCTGATGGTGAGGTGACTTAAAATGTATGACTACTTCTGTCACCTTTGTAGGCATACGCTTTGCAGTACGTACATAAAAGGGTACGTCTGCCCAACGCCAGTTGTCTACATAAAATTTTACGGCGGCGTAGGTCTCGGTAATACTCTCAGGGTCTACATCTTCTTCTTCACGATAACTATTTACACGTTCACCTTCTATCTCGCTACTCAAATATTGTCCCCTTATGGTGTTTGATTGTAAAACCTCAGGATCTGTCATTAAACGCAATGACTTTAAAGCCTTCAATTTTTCATTTCTTATCTCTTCGGGATCTGCGCTTAGGGGTGGCTCCATCACTATAAGCGCTACAAGTTGTAAAAGATGACTTTGAAACATATCCCTGAGCGCCCCAGACTTATCATAATATCCCCCTCGAGACTCTACTCCTCCACTCTCTGCATTTGTAATTTCTACGTGGTGTATGTAATCTCGATTCCATAAGGGCTCAAAAATGCTATTTGCAAAACGAGTTACCAGAATATTTTGAACTGTTTCTTTACCTAGATAATGATCTATTCTGTAAATCTGTGATTCTTTAAAATACCTATGCAATCCTTCGTTTAAAGACTTAGCCGTTTCTAAACTGTAACCAAAAGGTTTCTCAACAATGAGACGTTTCCAGCCTAAACGCTCATCATTAAGACCCTTTGCGGTAAGGTTTTTGGCAATTGCTTCAAAAAGGCTAGGCGGTGTTGAGAGGTAAAAAATAATATTGTTATCACATTGATACGTAGTGTTCAAATCTTGGATACGCTCATTGAGCTCTCGATAATCTACATCGTATTTTTTATGAAGGTCCTCGTAAAATAACTTTTCTGAAAATGTTTTAAGAAACTCTTCGCTATCATCAAGATATTTACTTTCTAGTGCAACCCGTTTTCTAAACTCCTCATCTGTCATAAAACTTCGAGCCACACCAAGTACTGCAAAATTCTTAGGCAAATGGTCATCCTTATATAACTTATACAAGGCAGGAACCAGTTTTCTTGCAGTAAGGTCACCCGATGCGCCAAAAATGACTAATAATTGATTTTCTGTAGTACGCATAGTCGAGCAAGTTTTATAAGAATCCAAAAGTATTGAAACTTTACACCATTCCCAACGGAGATAGCACCCACTTCTTCACAAAAAATAATAAATTCTCCCTATTTTTGAGGGACGCTATCTGTGGCTCAAAACCTTAATCTTGAGTGCAGTCTTATAACTTTTTTTATGGATAAATCGTACGATTTTGGACTTGTAGGTCTCGGTGTAATGGGACGTAATTTTATACTCAATGTAGCAGATAATGGCTTTAGCGCTATTGGGAATGATCTAGATATTGAAAAAGTAGAAGCACTTATAGCAGAGGGCGGTAATAAGGAAATTGTCAATGCGACTGTAGATGTTTCCGCTTTCGCGAAAGCGTTATCAACACCCCGTAAAATAATGATGCTAGTACCCGCTGGAAAAGTGGTAGATATCGTCATTGAAAACTTGTTACCGCATCTGGAAGAGGGTGATATACTTATTGATGGCGGAAATTCATTTTTTACAGATACTGATCGCCGGGAGGCCTATCTAGCTGATAAGGGTATACATTTTTTTGGCGCTGGTGTTTCAGGCGGTGCAAAAGGCGCTCGTAAAGGACCGAGCATTATGCCTGGAGGGTCAAAATTGGGATATGCCGCTGTGCAACCTATTTTTGAAGCTGTTGCGGCCAAATTTCAAGGAGAGCCTTGTGTCGCCTATCTAGGGCCAAGATCTGCTGGCAATTATGTGAAAATGGCACACAATGGGATTGAATATGGGCTTATGCAGCTCACATCAGAAATTTATGACCTTCTTAAAAAAGGAGGAAAACTGTCCAATCAAGAACTACATGAAACATATAAGTCTTGGAATGAAGGTAGACTGCAATCTTTCTTAGTCGAGATCACAGCAGATATTTTGGCTATAAAAGATACGCTCACGCAAGGAGACTTAGTTGATAGCATATTAGATAAAGCAAAACAAAAAGGAACAGGAAAATGGACTTCTCAAAATGCAATGGATTTGGGAATCCCCGTACCGTCCATAGATATTGCTGTAAGTATGCGAGAGATTTCTGCACTTAAAGATGAGCGTACTATAGCAGACTCCCTCTATGACCGTCCAGAGATCACAACTATGGATAAGCACAAGCTAATCCACCTCTCAGAAGAGGCGCTTTATTTTTCATTTATAATTACCTATGCTCAAGGCTTGCACCAACTGGCCGATGCTTCTAAAGAATATCGATATGATCTTCACATTGCAACTATTGCAAAAATATGGAGAGCAGGTTGTATCATCCGCGCTCGATTACTGGCAGACATTACAGATGCCTTTACCGAAGATCCTGAGTTGCCTAACCTACTACTCTCACCCTCCTTTATCTCAAAAATACAGAGTACTGTAGACGCCGCTAGAGAGCTAGTGTCTTATGGAGCGACTAATGGTATACCTCTGCCAGCTCTGTCTAACTCATTAACCTATTTTGATGCCTATACATCTACAAGATTACCGCTCAACTTGATTCAAGCACAACGTGATTATTTTGGTTCACATACGTATGAACGACTAGATCGTGAAGGTATTTTTCAT
>CAWUIT010000155.1:0-6639 GCA_963922345.1 uncultured Dokdonia sp.
ACTATATTAAATGGTTTGCGTATGCTTGAGTTACAAGCAGAAGCCTCTTGGAAGATCTGGAATCACCAATAAATAGGATGCTCTAATTGCATATGATATAGTATATTTACCTTTCATCAATATGAACCCTAACATTGAAACATATGTCTGAAGAAAAGAAACCTCAAGACGAAAGTGCCGAAGAAATCAAAGAAACAAACTCCTCTACAGAACAGAGCACAATAGATGGAGAGATTAAGGCTCTTGCAGAAGAGGCAAATGAAGTAGAGTTACCGTCTGAAGAGGCAATTAATGCAGACATTGAAGCAGATGTAGCAGAGACAGCTAGTGAAGATCAACGTCAAGAGGCTGTTGAAGATACAGCCACTAACGAGGCATCTCAAGAGACACCACAAAAAACTGTAGATGCTCAAGAGGCTACAACTACTCAAACTACGGAGGTAAAGGAGATTCCTAAAAAAGACTATACAGTTCTCTCAAAGGAAGAGTTAATTCAGGAATTACAGCTTCTTATTAAAAATGAGAAGATCACGGAGATTAAAGACCACGTAGAAGAAATTAATACAGTAATCAATGCGCAATTTGATGCTGAGCAGGAAGAGGCAAAAAAAGCTTTTCTAGACGAAGGTGGGAACATCATTGACTTTAGATATTTTAGTCCCCTTAAAAAAGCATTTAATGAGGTTTATTACGAGTATCGTAACAAGCGTCAAGAGTTTTATGAGCGCAAGCGAAAGGATCAAAATGCAAATTTAAAAGAGCGCCAGGCTTTGATAGAAGAGGTAAAAGCTTTGCGTGATGAACTAGGAGGTGCAGAGAGTGTCAATAGTACTTTTAATAAATTTAAGGACATTCAAGAGCGATGGAATAATGCAGGTAATATTCCCAGAGATCGTTACAACTTGGTATGGAACGATTACTACTTTCATATTGACGCCTTTTATGAGTTACTGCATCTTAACCGTGACTTTAGAGACAGGCATTATAAAGAGAATCTAGATAAAAAGTTACTTCTTATAGAGCGTGCAGAAGAGCTGGGTGCAGAGCCCAACATCAATAAGGCTTTTAAAGAGCTGCAATTGCTGCACCGTATGTGGAAGGAAGAAATAGGACCTGTTTCAAGAGAATATAGCGATGAGATCTGGGAAAAATTTAGCGCTGCTACCAAGAAAATTCACGATGCCCGAGATGAGAAACAAAAGGAAATAGAAGCTACGTGGGTTGTAAATCTTGAACAAAAAAATGAGATCATTGCTCAAATACGAGAGATCGCAAAAGACGATATAAAAGCTCACAAGACTGTTCAAGAAAAAATCAAGAAAGTTGAAGCCCTTCGAGACGCCTTTTTCAAAGCGGGTAAAGTACCTAAAGAAAATAATGAAGAGACGTGGGCTGCCTTTAAAGAGGCAACCAAAATGTTTAATCATAAGAAAAATGATTTTTACAAATCTCAGAAAAAAGAGCAGTACGACAATCTTGAAAAAAAGCGAGAGCTTGTAAAAATAGCTAATGAGAATAAGGACAGTGAGGACATTCCTGCCACATTAAACCTTATGAAGCGTATCCAGGCAGACTGGAAAAAGATAGGTCACGTGCCTAGAAAAGACAGTGATAAGGTCTGGAAAGAATTTAAGGCTGCCTGTAATCATTTCTTTGACCGCCTTAAGGATTCAAAAAAACAAGCTAGCGCTGGAGAACAAGAAAACCTTGAGAAAAAACAATCCCTTTTAAAAACGGTTAAGAATACTACCTTATCTGGAGACCGCACTAAAGACTTAGAGGTTATAAAAGGCCACATTGAGCAATGGAAAGGTATAGGTCGTGTGCCCTATTCAAAAAAGGGAATAGATCAAGATTTTAACAAGGTTCTAGATGGTCTATTTAAGCAATTAGATATTGATAAAAAGGAGGCAGAGCTTATTAAATATGAGAACCGTATGAGCTCTATGGTAGATGGTGCAGATGATCGCGCTATTGAAAAGGAGCGATTCTTTATTCGCAAAAAAATCGATGAGACAAAGGCAGAGATTATGCAGTTAGAAAACAATTTAGGATTCTTTCAGCACGTGCCGGATGATAATCCTATGGTGGTTGAGGTGCATAAAAATATTGCACGCCATAAGGAAGATCTTAATCTTTGGACGTCAAAATTGCGTAAGCTCAAAACAGCTGTAACTAAGAGCCAGCAAGAGGCCGCCGCAGATGAGACTTCTAATGAAACAGATAGTGAAGAGTAGTATAAATATTTAAAGTTTGTAACATTTTCATAGTACAATCGTCTTTTAAGTATCAATCAATCATTAAAAAGCGATCTTATGGAAACTCAAACTCACGATGCAAATCGACTGGATGTAAAAGCTGGCAGAAACAAAGTATTAGGGATTTATGTAATCTTATCAACCTTCTTTATTTCGGCGTATGCGCTAGTTCAATATTTTACTTTGTAAGGTAATTGAATGGTATTTGTAACGCTTTCGCGAAAGCGTAAATCAAAATGTAAACACAAAATCCGCTTCCATAATGGAAAGCGGATTTTGCTCTTTCATAGCAGAAATTTAATCTATCTCTCACTAAAAAGGGCGAAAGACACTACTTAGGTCGCAGTAATGTGTGAGACCTTACAAAAATGTATCTTTGAGTATATCGTAATCTTATGCAGAAGCTTTTTATACTTTTAATCTTGGTTTCCTTCACATTGGGATGTGATGGTCAGAAAAATAATTCTAAAGACACTCAAGGTACCGAGGTAGTGACAAATTACTACTTTATACGTCACGCCGAAAAAGATCTAAGTGATCCTTCTAATCGCAATCCCGACTTGACAGTACAAGGCGAAGCCAGAGCTCAAAGATGGAAAGACTATTTTTCGGCTAGAGATATAGATGCCGTATACTCGACTGATTATCTGAGAACAATGCGCACAGCAATGCCCACAGCTGAAGCCTTTGACGTGGAGATTATAAAGTACGATCCCTCAGATTTGTACAATGAAGATTTCCAAGAGAAAACAAGAGGTAAGAATGTAGTGGTAGTGGGGCATAGTAATACAACACCCAACTTTGCAAACGCCGCCTCAGGTACCTCTGATTTCAGCGAGATAGACGAGTCAGAATACTATCATCTCTACCAGGTTACCTTAACAGCTCAAGGTGATATGGTAAAAAGTAAAAATGTATCCTTACAGATCGACTAGCATTCTGGACATTGAGTCACTGTAATATTTTCAAGTTCAATGGTGCTTATAAGTTCTAGTTGGTTGTTTTCAAAAAGTCCATCCAGGGTCGTAAGTGGAGGGTATTGCTCTGCTGGTTTATAATTTTTATAATCTACAAAGCGTATTCCTTCTATAAAACGTTCATTATACGCTTCTCTAAAACGAGTGCCGCCCTCTGCAGTTTGGTAATTATATGCTAGATAATCTACTTTGAATAATGTGCTATGTATCCAGTACATATATTCATCTTGAAAATCCTCACCTCCGCCTTCTTGATCAAAGGTTACTTTAATTCTGTAATAAGGCTCATCATTAACGATCGTTTCATCTACCAGTGTTTTTCTCACGGCTGGATCATTAAGTCCGTATGGTAAAACTGAAAAATAGTGGACAGAGTTTACACTATTTGCATATCTACTTTTTAGACTATCTGGTACGTCAAGTGTATCGCTTTCGCGAAAGCGTACAAACTCTCCATCATCCATTATAACATCTTGTTGAACTTGACACGCCGCATCTGTACAACGCTCTAATGTTCTTAAACCTTTATTACGCGTGGCTCGATAGTAATATTTTCTAAACTTAAAATGTATACTTGCATTTGCAATAACGTCGCCACCAGAGGTTTTAATCGCCTTATCGATAATTTCTTGAGCCGTGGGTGGGGCAGGAGCACAATTCATTAAAAAAAGCATTATCAATAAGCCAAAAATACGCTGTAACATAAAATAATTTTATAGGTGTTGTGATAGTCGTTATCCTGACGTTTGGTCTTACAGTTTTAGGAATATTTAACGTCTATCACTTTTCAAAAATAAGGATATCGCCAGTGACGATAGTGTTTTTGTTTACATTTGTCTCTATGTCAAATAAGGTAAATATAAAAAATAGAAAAGCCAGGTTTGAGTACGAATTGCTGGACAAACTCGTGGCTGGAATCGTTCTTGCTGGAACAGAGATTAAGGCTATAAGAGATGGTAAAGCGTCTATTGCGGAGAGTTTTTGTGAGTTTAATGATCAGGGTGAGATGTTTGTTATTAATATGACAATACAAGAATACTCTCACGCGACCTACTTTAACCACCAGCCAAAAAAGGAGCGGAAATTATTATTAAATAAGCGAGAGTTACAAAAATGGGAGCGAGAGGTAAATAAATCTGGTTTGACCATTGTTCCCTTACGGCTTTTTACAAACGATAAGGGTTTTGCCAAACTTGAAATAGCCCTGGCTAAAGGTAAAAAAACATACGATAAACGCGAAGCTATTAAGGATCGAGATAATAAGAAAAACCTCGATAGAATTAAGAAAGCTTTTAATAATTAATCCTCCCGAAGTATGATATAGATGTAGTTCTACGATGACTTATCTAAGTACCAATATCATAACTTTTCAAAAATCTTTGTATGCGCATTGTCACCTTGTTTTTATTTACGCTACTTATTGCTAAGGTTAGTTTTTCTCAGGTTACTGGTATGGTGACAGATAGTAAGGGAGAGCAACTACCCTTTGTAAACGTTTATTTAGAAAATTCTAATCGAGGGACTACCACAAACGGTGATGGGTACTACGAGCTAGCTTTAAAAGCAGAAGATCAAGGGACGACCATCCAGGTGGTTTTTCAATATTTAGGGTACACCTCAGAAGTTAAAACCATAAAGGTAGCGTCGAGTGCTATAGTGCTCAATGTTAGTCTAGATGAATCTACGACATCTCTGGATGAGGTTGTTGTAGAGGCAGGAGTGAATCCAGCAAATCGAATTATAAGAGGAGCTATTGCTGCTAGAAAAGAAAATCTTGAGCGTCTAGGTGAGTTTACCGCTACCTTTTACTCAAGAGGATTGTGGAAAGTAAAAGATGCTCCAGAAAAGATTTTAGGGCAAGAAGTAGGAGACTTGGGTGGCGGTCTGGACTCTACTCGTACAGGAATTATTTACTTGAGTGAGACCATTTCAAACATAAAATATCAACGTCCAGATAACTTTAGTGAAGTGATTGTTGCCAGCAAAGTAAGTGGTAATGATAATGGGTTTAGCTTTAATACAGCAAGCGATGCAAATTTTTCTTTTTATGAAAATACCTTAGATCTCAACACGCAAATCATCAGCCCGATTGCTGCAAATGCCTTCTCTTATTATACCTATAAACTTGAAGGAACTTTTTATGAAAATGATCAGCTTATAAATAAAGTCATTGTAACGCCGCGTAGAGAAAATGATCGTGTATTTTCTGGTACAATTTATATTGTAGAAGACTCTTGGCAGCTATACGGGATAGATTTACAAACAGATGGTACAGCGATACAAGTCCCTTTTATAGAATCTCTCAATTTTAAACAGAATTTCAAATATGAGGAAGACCTCCAGCAATGGATAAAAATCTCACAAGTAATAGATTTTAGTTTTGCTTTTCTTGGTCTTGAGGGTGATGGGCGATTTACTGCAGGATACTCAGATTACAATTTTACACCTAACTTCTCAAAGCAATCATTTTCTTCTGAGATTTTATCATTTGCAGAGGAGGCAAATAAAAAGGATACCATTTTCTGGCAGCAAAGAAGACCCGTGCCTTTAAGCACACTCGAGGCAGAAGATTATATACGCAAGGATAGTATCCAAGTAGTCAGGAAATCAAAAAAATATCTTGACTCCATTGATGATCGGGGTAATACATTTAAACTTACGACTCCTCTTTTTGGATATTCTTACAGGGATACTTATAATAAATGGCGATTAAGTATCACACCACCATTGCAAAATATTCAGTTCAATACGGTACAGGGTTGGAATGGCAGTATGCAAGCGACCTACTCAACTTGGAGTGATGAGGATTATAAAAAGACTTTTTCTGCTTTCGCGAAAGCGAACTATGGGTTTTCTGATGATCGTTTACGATATACAACGGGAATCACACGGCGATTTAATAGAACTAATAGGGCAACATTGCGAGCGAGTGGCGGAGTTACCATTCTTCAAATCAATAATGCCGAGCCAATAAGACCCATCATCAACTCGTATTTGACCTTAACTCAGGAAAAGAATTTTGCTAAGTACTATGAAAAAGAGTTTGCCCAAGTATCATTTAGTCAGGAACTTGTAAATGGGCTGAGAGGGAGTGTCTTAGTAGCCTATGAACAGCGTAATCCTGTATTTAATACAACAGATCAAACCTTTTTTCCTGTGGATGATCGTGAGTACACTAGTAATAATCCTTTAAATCCTGAAGATTTTACAAACGGTGCTTTTATCGCGCACGATATGGGGAGGTTACAATTGTCTATGACAGCAAATTTTGGACAGAAGTATTACAGTTATCCTAGCGGGAAGTTCAATGTAACAACAGATAAATATCCATCTCTTACCCTCGTTTATGAAAAGGGCTTCCAAGCATCTATTGCCGATTATGATTTTGATCAACTACGACTAAT